>JAJVHT010000228.1:0-12264 GCA_022072515.1 bacterium | reverse complement strand
GCGATGGCGACGGTCGGGCCGCTGGTGCGCAACAATGTTTTATTTGTCATTGCCATTCTCGGCTTGCCGTTGATCATCTTTTTGAATCCGGGCAAATTGCCGGCAGCCGGCAGCAACGGGGAAGAGAACGCCAATCCCGCGGAGCGCCGCAAGCTCCTGGCCAGCGCCCAACGCCAACAGCGCTGGCAACGCGTCGCCGGCGTTTTCGGCATCATCATCATCAGCTTTTTATGTTTGGATTTTGTTTACGCCCGCGGGCCGGCCACGCTTTCCCCGGCTGAGACGGTCACGCCACACGGCCAATTCGTGCAATTTCCCGTGGCCAAATTTGATGACGGCCTATTGCATCGTTTTAGTTTTGACGAAAATGGGAGAAAATTACGCTTTTTTGTCATCAAGATTGTTCCCGATCAACTCGGTGTGGCCTTCGATGCTTGTGAAAATTGCGGCGATCAAGGTTACTATCAAGAGAATCAAATGATCTTTTGTTTGAACTGTGTGGCGGAAATCAATCCGGCCACGATCGGGATTGGCGGCGGCTGCAATCCGATTGCGCTGGCGCATGCCGTTGCCAACGACACGCTGCGCATCGCGACTCACGATTTACGCGCGGGGATGAAATACTTCAAACAACTATAACCCGGACAAGCCGGAACCGAACAGGGCACAAAACTATAAGATTTCAAAATCACGCTTTATGCAACCATGCAAAAGCCAAACAAAACTTATCCCCGTATTATCTCTGTTTCCCGCCGCACCGATATTCCGGCGTATTATGCCGATTGGTTTTTGCAACAAGTTGAGCAGGGTTATGTCACATATCCCAATCCCATAAGCTTCAAGCCGGTGCGGCTTTCGCTGCGGCCGGCCGAAGTTTTGTTTATGGTGTTTTGGACCCGCAACCCGCATCCGCTTGAAAAACACCTCGACCGTCTGGATGAACTGTATCAACGCGCGTACTATTTTCATTTCACCATCAACGGCCTGCCGAAAAAGATCGAATCGCATAATCCGCCGGTGGACTTTGCCATAGAAACCTTTTTTCGTTTGGCCGCGCGTTATCCCCGGCAAGTTTTTTGGCGTTATGATCCCATCGTCTTGTCCGCTCTCACACCGCCGGATTATCATTTGGAAAAATTCGGCCAACTGGCCGAACGGTTGCGTGGCGCCACCACGCGATGCTATTTTTCGTTTGTGAGTTGGTATCAGAAGGTGCAGCGCAATTTTGCCAAAGCCCAAAGCCAATCTGCCATTGCTTTTCGTGACGCCGGGCTGAGCGAACGACTGGCCCTGGTGCGCCAGTTGACATCCATGGCGGCGGCAAATAACATGACACTCTATTCATGTTGCCAGGATGCGCTTTGCGAGACCAGTCCCGGGGGGATCGCGGGCGTCGCCAAATCCCATTGTGTTGATATCGAGACGATTCGCGAAATTGCGCCCGACCGTTATCGCCAATTGCGCGCGGCGCCGACGCGGGAAGATTGCGGCTGTTACGAAAGCCGTGACATTGGCTACTACGATAGCTGTCCCCACGGCTGCATTTATTGCTACGCCAATTTGAATCGCGACAGGGCCAAAACGTTTTATAACGGCTATTTACAAAACCGCCGCCTGCCAATGGATGCCGTTTCGTAAAATTCTTGCTCCAGAATATACCGGTTCATCCTACTCACTTATTGTCAATCAAATCAATGATGACGCCGGCAGCACCAAAATAAAATAAGGAGGGTCATATATGTTAGGTATGAGCGTCACTTCCAGCATTGCCGTGGGCGCGGCCGTTATCTTACTGGCGTCGTTGCTTATCGCAGCGATTATGCGGCCCAAGCATGTGCGCAAGCAAAGAGAATTCCGCCGGCGAGGGCTTGTTTGAGAGTTGTAGGGCCACGCCGAGCTCTCAGCCCCAGCTTATTCAAATGCCGTAATCACCCACCGGATCCGCACGGGCTGGGTAATTTTGATCTCTGCGATTCCGACTTCTGACGCTTTCCCATCGACTTCGAGCTGCCAAAATTTTTTCTCGCCCGTCGCGATGATAAAACCGGCGATGCCGTTGACAAAGCGATGCCTGAAATCGACGTAATTCATTTTAAAGAGCCGGTCCATAAGATCGCGCGCCGGCGTGCCAACCGGCACTGTGAGATCGGCCTCTAAAGCATTGCTCGAATCGGCAACAATTTGAATTTGCACGCGCACTTTCGGCGCTGCGGCAGATTCGGCGGCGCGATGATCACTTTTGCTCATTGCGTTGCTCCCGGCCAGCAGCGCCGTGATGATGATCAGCAAACAACAGTGGTCAAATCTCATTCTTTCTCCTTTTTAGTTTGACGCAGCGGCGGTTAACGATTGGGGGGTGAGGCCGATGGGCGCATTGGTTTTCTGAGGCCATTCCAAGATAATCAGGCCTCCGAGAATCAACGCGGCGCCCAACATTTGCCATCCCGTCATCTGTTCTCCCAAAATCAAACTTGCCATGAGCGCCGTTGATACCGGCTCGACCGTGCAAACCAAGGCGGTACGAGCGGCGCCAATACGCACGACGGCGCCAAAGAAAAGGAGCAACGAAACGAAGGTCGCAAAAAAGGCCGCGCCCAACATGATCCACCATGCCTGAGGGGAAAAGGTAACGTAATGGGGCAGATTGGGGAAATCGAGCAAAATAAAAAACAAGCCGACCGGAGGCAGTGTCCACGCCGAAACGGTCAAAGGTGAATTGTTTTGCAGGAGGCGCTGGCTGTATGCGGTGTAGAGAGCAATGCACAGCGCAGAAAGCAAAATCAAAAAAATACCCCACGCCGAAAACCGCATGTGGCCATTCGGTTCAAAGGAGAGCACGGCGCAGCCGAGAAAGCAGATGCAGGCGACGCCGATCTGGCGGCGCGACGGCCGTTCGCGATAAAGCAGATAAGCGATCAGCACCACCAACACCGGATAAAGATACACCAAAAAGATTGCCACTCCCGCCGGCAAATAACGCAGTCCCATGAAATAGGTGAACTCGGAAATGCCATAGGTGAGGACGACGCCGCCCAACAGCACCGGCCAATCCGCGCGGGCGATTTTCAAATTCCGGCGCGCGCGTGGATGCAGCCCGATGGTGAGCCACAAAAAGATCGAAGCCAACACCATGCGCAATACGACGACCGCGTTCACGGATAAATTTTGCCAATAGGCCAACTTCACAAAAATCGCCAGCGTGCTGAACAAAATGGCTGAAGCCAGGGCCATGAGGAGTCCCGGCCATTTCGAAGCGGATGCCGTCATGAACAGTCCTTCTAAATTTTGTCAAAGTGAAATGAATGTACGCAGAAGCGGCGAGGGGAACAAGAAAAATTTTCCGCTTGCTATTCTGTGCGGCATTTTGTAGCATACCATCCGGATTTGACAAGGAAAAGAAATGAAATTTGTTGCCGATCTGCATCTGCATTCACATTTCTCCCGCGCCACCAGCAAACAACTCAATCTCGAGCATCTCCATAAATGGGCGCAGCGCAAAGGCGTAACCGTGGTGGGCACCGGCGATTTTACGCATCCGGGCTGGCTGGATGAAGTTGAAAAAAAATTGGCGCCGGCGGAAGACGGGCTTTTTCGCTTGCAAGATGAATTTGCACGCGTGACGCAGGCCGAAGTTCCAAAGGCCTGCCGCAACGAAGTGCGTTTCATGCTGACGACGGAAATTTCCAATATTTACAGCCGCCTCGGCAAAGTCCGGAAAGTGCACAATCTGATTTTTTCGCCCAGCATAGCAGCGGCGCGAAAAATTCAAGCGCGGCTCGAAACCATCGGCAACATCCGCTCGGACGGCCGCCCAATTCTCGGTCTCGACTCGCGCGATTTGCTGGAGATCACGCTGGAAGCTGATCCGCTCGCCTTTTTCATTCCCGCGCATATTTGGACGCCGTGGTTTTCCATGCTCGGCTCAAAAGGCGGTTTTGATGCCGTGACCGATTGTTTCGCCGATTTGACGCCGCATATTTTCGCGGTGGAAACCGGGCTGTCCTCCGATCCGCCGATGAATTGGCGCTTGCGGCAGCTCGATCCATTCACGCTCGTCTCCAATTCGGATGCGCATTCGCCGCAAAAGTTGGCGCGCGAAGCGAATCTGTTTGACACCGAGCTTTCTTATCGGGCAATTTTTGCGGCATTGCAAGATCCGCACAATCCCGGTTTTCGGGGCACGCTCGAATTCTTTCCGGAGGAAGGCAAGTATCATTACGACGGCCATCGTTTGTGCAAAACGCGCTTACATCCCGAGGAAACCAAAAAGCACCAGGGAAATTGTCCGGTATGCGGCAAGCCCGTCGTGGTCGGAGTCATGGCCCGGGTGGAGGAATTGGCAGATCGTGCCGAGGGCGAAAAATCGCCGCGCGCGCGGCCTTATCACAATATCATTCCGCTGCCGGAAATCATCGGCGATGCAAAAAACCAGAAGGCTGCGACCAAGGCCGTTGATGAAATTTTCATAAAATTATTGCATGGCCTCGGCAACGAGCTTTTCATTTTACAGGAAGCGCCGCTGGCTGATATCGAGCGTGTTGGCGGCAGCGTGATCGCGGAGGGAATCCGCCGCATGCGCGCCGGGGAAGTAAAAATTGCGGCGGGATACGACGGTGAATACGGGACGATTCATTTATTTAGTCCCGCAGAGCGCGAACGCCTGACGAGGCAAGTGAGCTTGTTAGAGCCAGGACCTGATAAAAAAGAAAAAAACGGCAAACTTCAAAAAAGAAAAACGGCCGACGCGGAAAATAAATCGGCAAATAGGATAACCGTTCGCGAAGAAAACACGGCGCCTTATCAAGCGCAAAATAACCAGCTTCGGCCAGTCGGGACAACCAGCGCCCTCAATCCTTCGCAACAGTCAGCCGTCGTGCATGGCCGCGGGCACTTGCTCATCGTCGCCGGCCCCGGCACCGGCAAAACGCATACCCTCACGCATCGTCTTGCTTACGTCCTGGCAAATTTTGCGCAACCGGAAGAAATTCTTGCCCTCACCTTTACCAATAAAGCCGCCGGCGAGATGCGGCAACGTCTCGTGAAATTGGTTGGTCCCACCGCCGCACGATTGACGCTGGGAACATTCCACAGCTTTTGTCTCACGTTGCTGCGCGCACATCATCACGCCGCCGGCTTGCCGCCGGATTTTGAGATCATCGGTGAGGAAGAACAACTCGAATTAGCCAATACGCTGTGGCCGGAAAAAAGTGCGAGCGAACGCAGCCATCGGCTCGAGGCCATTTCGCGGTGGAAGGCCAATTGCTGTCAGGATGATAACGGTTTTAAAATTGAAAGTGATCTCTACCAGGCGGCTTTGCAAGAGAATGGCCAATTGGATTTTGATGATCTCTTATTGAAGAGCATTGGCTTGTTAAGTGCGGATGCCGAAGTGAAAAACAAAGTACATCGCCGCTATCGCTGGATATTTGTCGATGAGTACCAGGATATCAATCCGGCGCAGCATCAACTGCTGAAAATGCTGGTTCATGAGCAAGCCATATTAACCGCGATTGGCGACCCCAACCAGGCGATTTACGGCTTTCGCGGCGCCAACGCCGGTTACTTCGCGCAATTTGTGCGGGATTTTTCCCATGCAACGGAATTGCGTTTGGAAGAAAATTATCGTTCTGCGCCAACCATTCTTTCCGCTTCATCGCAAGTCATCGACGCCGGCGAGGAAACTTTCGCCTTGCCGCTGGCGCCAACTTTGCTCACGCCGGGACGTTTGACCATTCATGCCGCGCCGACGGAAAAAGCCGAGGCCGAATATGTCGTGCATCAAATTGAAAAATTGATCGGCGGGACGAGCCTGTTCTCGCAGGATTCCGGACGGGTGGAAAGCGGGCGGGAAGGCGAACGAACGTTTGGGGATTTCGCCGTATTGTATCGTTTGAACGCGCTGCGGCCGGCATTGGAAGAAGCATTGTCGCGTTCCGGCATGCCGTATCAAATCGCCGGCGAGGCGCCACTGCTCAGTCAACGCGGCGTGCGCGAGCTGGCAACGGCATTGCGTTGGCTCAGCGGTTTGGCGGCGCATGAAGCGGTGCTGAGAATCGAGCCGCGACCTCTGGCCCAATTGCTGCAATTCGCGGTCGCGGGTATCGGCGAGCAAACGGCGCACCGCGCGGAAGCTTTTTTCAAAAAACTGCGCCACCTCGAGCCCAACGCCCTCGAACAATTTCTGCAGCAAGAAAAAACGCTGACGGAAAAACCGAAGCTCGCATTGATTGCGTTTGCGTGCGAATTGGAAGAAGCGGCCCGCCGCTTGACGGCGAACGGACTCGGCGAAGCCATACAATTTCTCTTCAATCTGCCCACCTGGAAAAATATAATGAAAGCAGACGAAAATTTAACTGACCATTTTCAACGGGTGCGAAATTTTGCCCGACTTTATGAGGCGCCGCCGCTGAGCGCCGCGCTGCGCGCTTTTTTCGACGCGTTGGCGCTCGCAGGCGCAGTCGATCATTTCGACGGGCGGGCGGAAAAAATTGCGCTGCTGACCTTGCACGCCGCCAAGGGCCTGGAATTTCCGGTGGTTTTCATGGTGGGCTGTGAAGAAGGCTTGTTGCCCATGCAGTTGGCGGGCTTGCACAGCACCGTGGAGGAGGAACGGCGGTTATTTTATGTCGGCATGACCCGCGCCAAAGAACTGCTTTATTTATTGCGGGCGCAACAGCGCCCCCTCTTCGGGCGAAGACTGGAAAACCCGCCGTCGCGGTTTCTCACGGACATTGAAGAGCAATTGAAAGCGTATGAACTGTGGCAAGCGCCGGCGCGCAAAGAGCCGAAGAAACGCGGGGATGAAAATCAGTTGGGCTTGTTTTGAAAAATGACCATGTCGTTGTGTTCATCATAGCGCCGCCATTTGCCGCCGCGCTATTTTGCCTGCAAGACCACAAGGGTAACATCATCCTCCTGCGGCCTGCCGGAAGCCCAGGTTTCTCCCCGCTGCACCAAATGCTTGATGATCTCACGCGGCGCTTGTGAAGCGGCCTCGGCAAACGCCGTCCGCATCCGTTCGTAATCAAATATTTCATTTTGCGGATTGAAAAGCTCCAGCAAGCCGTCGCTCATCAATAAAATGGTGTCGCCCGGGGCCAGCGTCGTTTTCTTTTTTCGATAATTAAATTGCGCCGCGCTGCCCAACGGCAGCGCTTTGATGGCGATCTCTTCCACTCGTTTTTCGGCGGCGCGATACAACAAGAGCGGCGGCATACCGGCCGCACAGACCTCGATTGCCGCCCCTGTGATTCTGAGCATTTGCAGCGCCATGTAATGCCGGCGCAGATTCACGCGCTGCAAGGCGCGGTGCAACCGTTGGAAGATTTCCGGCAAATCCATTTCGTCATGCAGCGTCGTCAAAATACTTTTCGTAGCGGTGACCATCATGCCGGCATTGAGGCCGTGGCCCGTCGCGTCTCCGATCGTCATCGTCAAAACGCCATCCCGGCCGGTGTTGAAATCGTAGTAGTCGCCGCCGACCTCGGTGGCGGTTTTCATGTAGGCCGCAATTTCGAGATGTGGCACGTGCGGAATTTTCGCCGGCAACATGCTAAGCTGCAATTGCCGCGCGCGTTCTATTTCCACGCTCTTGCGTCTATTCTCGGCTTCAAGCAAAGCCTGCGCCTTTTCCAAAGCAGCGTTTTTCTTCTGCAATTCCAGCTCGATGCGGTGGCGCTGCAATTCCGCGGCGGCGCGTGCCGCAAAAATGCGGAATACCGACGACGCGCGCGGCTCCTGCGGCATTGGCTGCGTATCGAGCACGGCCAAGTGGCCGAGCACTTTGCCATCCACATCCAGCAGCGGCACGCCCATATAACTCACGGCGCCGATTTTCCGCAAATCCCCATCGTTGGGAAAAAGCTTCAACAAATTGTTCTCACAGTGAACGGATTGCCGACCGGTAATGACCAGCTCGCACGGCGTTCCCTCAATGCGAAATTCATAATCACGTATCAATTTCCCGCCCAGCCACAGGGCGTGGGCGCGCAACCGGTGTGATTCTTCAATATATTCCGTCACCCACGCCCCGTAAGTATTCAAGGCTTTGGCAAGATTCTTCACCAAAGCGACAAAGAAACGTTTGCCGGTCTGCGCGGCAGTGCCTTCCAATATGGAGCGCAACGCCGCGTCTTCATCAAGGCGGCGCGGCGGAAGCCGATCAGCTTTTGTCAAACGCACAACTTTTCCCCTTGGTGAATTGGTCAGCGTCAAGCTCATGCAGATTTTTGTTTTCCGTTTCTCGGGTTATGCAGTCACCTTCTGGTGGTTCACCGCGAATGCGCTCAAGATATTGCATCCTATGGCAGTCCAAGCAGCCTGTGGGCCACGCCATACGGAATGAGAATGTACAATACGGTATCGCGCACCAAGTAATAAGCCACAATCACCAGAACAAACTTCAGGCCGCGGCGGCGGAGCAGCGCCTTGCAGCCAAATTCTTTGATGATGAGAATGCTGTCAATGACGTAATACTTGTAAAGCCTGAATAAAAAATTGCGGCGAAGAGTTTGGGCGACAAAAGTTATTGCACTCATAAGCTGCTTCCAATTGGGATTAATATAAGCTCAGCCATTGCAACGCCTCGGTAAATTGCTCAAGCGTTAAAGTCCCGGCCGCTTCGTTCGGCGCTGTTTGCGGCGGCTTTTTCATTTTATCCGTTTCGGGTTTTAAAAGCGTTTGAACGGACGGCCCATCGTCACGACGAGGAGCCAGCAAGAAGAAAAGTTCGTTAATTTTCATCGCATTTTGATCTTCATAGCGCCCGGCGGAACGATCTTCGGCCACTGAGCTTTCTTATCTGCAAACTTAGCCCTGCCACCTGCCGCGGCTTTTTTGATGGTATAAGATACGGGATTAGACCGCGATTTATACTATCGCGAAGGATGGTTTTAGCTGCCCTATCGCAACAGATAGGTTCGAAGGCCGGGCGGCGATATGAAGCATGAAAGAACCAGGGAAAATTTCGAAGTACCGGCGCGCCAAGTCGCGACGAAGCGACGAAACCCGACCTGCGTATTTTGAACGTGTCCGCCAATGCCGGCGTTTTTCTCTTGACTTTCCCGGCTTTTTTTGATATGCTGTGATTGATCTTTTGCGCAAAGCTTGAATGGGCAGAGTGAAAAACGCTGCGCAAACTCCCGAGCGGCGCTCTTTTTTTCATTCCTGCCAGCCCATGTTGTGATAGACCCAAACTCCATAAACCTCAAATTGGAGCTCACCATGTCGGACGAACCAATTAAATCAAAAAAATTTTCGCGGCGGGCTTTTCTGAAAGTGAGCGGCGGCGGCGCAGTGGGCGCGGCGGTGCTGCCCTCGCTGGTCAAAACCACGCCGGTGCGGGCGGACGGCGCCGAAGTCTTCAAAGGCGCCGCCACGATCCAGCTCAAAGTCAATGGCAAAGCCCGCAGCGTCGAGGTGGAGCCGCGCACGACGCTGCTCTCCGCGCTGCGCCATCAGCTTGAGGTTACCGGCTGCAAAGAAGTCTGCGACCGCGGTGAATGCGGCGCGTGCACCGTGCTCATGAACGGCAAAACCGTGCTTGCATGCATGACGCTGGCGCTCGATGCGGCAGGCAAAGAAATTACCACCGTCGAAGGCCTGGCCGTTGACGGCAAGCTCGACCCCGTGCAGCAAGCGTTTATTGACAAAGACGCGCTGATGTGTGGCTTCTGCACACCGGGTTTTGTCATGTCGGTGCGCGCCCTGTTGAACAAAAATCCGCATCCTACCGAAGCGGAGGTGCGCCAAGCCGTCGCCGGCAACACCTGCCGTTGCGGCACCTATGGGCGCGTGTTTGAAGCGGCGCTGGCCGCGACCAAAGCAACCAACGGAAAGCGAGGTTGAGCCATGGCAAATTGGAAACCGCTCGAGCAAATGACTTATCTCGGCAAGCGCTATCCGCGTCTGGATGGACTCGCGAAAGTCACCGGCGCCGCCAAGTATACGTATGATGTGAATCTGCCCGGTTTGTTGTACGGCGCGCTGTTGTCGTCGCCGCATCCGGCTGCCGTAATCAAAAATATTGATGCCAGCGCCGCCCAGGCGTTGCCCGGTGTGAAGGCGGTGTTGACCGACATTCATCCAACCGGCACGGTGCGTTACGTCGGCGAAGAAGTCGCGGCGGTCGCGGCCGTTTCGCCGGAAATTGCGCGCGATGCCCTGGAACTCATTAAAGTTGATTACGAAGTTTTAAAATTTGCGGCGGATATTGACACGGCGATGCAGTCCGAGGCGCCACGAGTGTTTTTTGAACAGCCCAATATTCGCGATCCCCGCAAAGGCGGCAAGGGCGATATCGAGGCCGGGTTCAAGCAGGCCGCCGTTGTCGTCGAAAGCGATTATCGCACGCAAGTGCAGACGCACAACAGTTTGGAGGTGCATGGCTGCGTGGCGAAATGGGAAGGCGAGAATCTCATCGTGTGGGATTCGACGCAGGGCGTGCATCCGATTCGCGAAGGCATTGCGAAATTTCTCAACCTGCCGCAAAGCAACGTGCGGGTTATTTGTGAATACATGGGCGGCGGTTTCGGCAGCAAGCTGCAATCGAGCCGCTACAACGGCATTGCCGCGCGTCTGGCGAAAGCGGCGAATGCGCCGGTGAAATTGATGCTCACCCGCCCGCAAGATTCGATGACTGCCGGCAACCGCCCCAATCTCATTGCGCATGTGAAACTCGGCGCGACGCGTGACGGCAAGGTCGTCGCCTTTCAATCGAAAACGTACGGCACGGCCGGCATCGGCAGCAATGCGGGATCGGCGCTGCCCATCGCTTATGACATTCCGAATACGCAAACCGAGCATTACGATGTTTACACGAATGCCGGACCGGCGCGCGCGTTTCGGGCGCCGGGCTGCCCGCAAGCCTCGTTTGTGATGGAACAAGTGATGGACGAGATGGCGGAAAAGCTGAATATGAATCCGCTCGATTTTCGTCTGTTGAATGATACAAATGAAACGCGCAAAAAAGAGTGGAAGCTCGGCGCGGAAAAATTCGGCTGGGCGAAACGTGCCCCGAAGCCCAACGCCGATCCCGGCCCGTTCAAACGCGGCATGGGACTCGGCGCCGCGATTTGGTGGCCCGGCGGCCGCGGCACGAAATCGCAACTGACCATTCTGCCGGACGGCGGCATCGAGATTCGCTGCGGCACGCAAGACCTCGGCACGGCCACGCGCACAATCGTCGCGGCGGTTGTCGCCGAAGAGCTGGGCGTACCCATTGAGTCCGTAAAAGCGCTGATCGGCGACACGAATTATCCGTATTCCGGCGGCAGCGGCGGCAGCACGACTGCGCCGTCGGTGGCGCCCGCGATTAAGAATGCGACAGAAAAGGGCAAAGACAAATTGCTCGATCTCGCGGCAGCGCATCTTGGCATCGCCAAAACAGATTTGATGATAGCGAATGGCAAAGTCTCCGCCCAAAGCAACGCGGCGAAATCATTGAATTGGAAACAACTCTGCGCGCTGCTTGGCACCGCGCCGCTCGAAGTGCAGGGCGAGTGGGTGGAAGGCCTCTCTTCCGCCGGCGTCGCCGGTTGCCAATTTGCCGAAGTCGAAGTCGATACCGAAACCGGTTTGGTGAAAGTTTTGCGTGTGTTGGCGGTTCAAGATTGCGGCCTGGTGCTCAATCGCTTGACCGCCGAGAGCCAGGTCAATGGCGCCGTCATTCAAGGTATCTCGTATGCGCTGCTGGAAGATCGCCTGATCGACCCGGTGACCGGCATTCCGCTCAACACGACGTTCGAAAATTACAAAGTGCTTGGTGCCCTCGAAATGCCGAAGATCGACGTGATCATTTACGACGAGCCGGCGCGCGGCGTGATCGGCATCGGCGAGCCGCCAACGGTTCCAACCGCCGCGACTATCGCCAACGCGGTTTATCACGCCATCGGCAAACGCGTGCGCGAAATTCCCATGACGCCGGATCGCGTGCTGGCGGCGTTGAGTACATGACGTAGTCCCCGCCCCTTGTGGGCGGATATTGAAGCCACCAAGTTTTGAATTTCAATAATGCCCCACCAGTGGGCAAGACTACAAACGCTATATTCCGAGGTAAAAAATGTACAATTTTGAATATGTCAATCCCAAAACCCTCGAGTCCGTGCCGGCCTTGTTGAGCAAAAAATGGGATGAAACCATGCTGCTTGCCGGCGGCACGGATTTGCTCGACATGTTGAAGGAACGCCTGGTCAAGCCGCAGCGTGTGATCAATCTCAAAAGCCTTCCCGGATTGAGCTACATCAAAAACGGCGCCGGCCTCGAAAT
>JAJVHT010000192.1 GCA_022072515.1 bacterium | reverse complement strand
GGCGCAGGCGAAAGCACCAATCGAGATCCTCACCATAAAGAAAAAAATCTTCGTCCAGCCAGCCGACTTGCGCCAGCGCCTCGCGGCGCACCGCCATGAAAGAGCCGGAAATGGCTTCGACCTCAGCGGTTTCATCTTCGGGGAGATAAGTCAGATTGTAGCGCCCGAACCAGCGGCTTTTCGGGAAGAGCTGGCTCAGGCCGGAAAGCCGCGTGAAGGCGACCCACGGCGTGGGAAAGCTGCGGCGACAGGCGAGTTGCAACGTGCCATCGGGATTGAGGACTTTGCAACCAACCATGCCGGTTTTAGGATGTTTGTCAAAGAACGTCGCAATCGCCGTAAACGTATCTTCCTGGACGACGGTGTCCGGATTGAGCAGCACGACGAAGCGGCCGGTCGCCTGCTGCAAGGCCTGGTTGTTGGCGCGGGCAAAACCGGCGTTTTCACGATTCGCGACCAACTGCACTTCGGGAAACTCGCGCTGCACCATTTCGACGCTGCCGTCGTTTGAGGCATTGTCGACCACAAAGATTTCTGCCGCCAGTGGTTCCAGCGCCGGGCGCAGCGACAGCAAACATTGCCGCAAAAATTCGCGCACGTTGTAGTTGACGATGATTACGGAAATGTCAGCGCGCGCGGTATTGATTTGCGGCTCGGAAGTCCGATTGAGCCCAAATTGGGGTTGCGGCTTGAAACTGGTTGATTGCGTCGATGCGATCTTGTTCGAGGTAACCATTGAACGATGGAGACAATCCCGCCCTTTCTCAAAGCTTAGCAAAGGGAATTCGGGTCTTGTGCAAAAATCAGCGCAATTTTTCTGGCGGCAGAATAGTTGGGCGATTCATGGCGTGTGGGCAAAGTGCAAGATGATGAAGAATCGCATTTTCCGACCGATCACAGCGCATTGGCCTTTACAGTCCAATCAGCATAAGTACAATAAATTTACGCAATGCGATCATCAAAAACAACTGCGTTTTTCCTTATTTATGCAAAAGGCATTATTTCATTTTTCCAAACCAATCGGCCAACTTGAGGCGCCAAACCATGGTGGCGGCTTCAAACTGAACTTTGCGCGACATTTTGGATTTGCCTTCGCGGCGCTCGGTGAACACGATGGGGATTTCACAAATGCGGAAACCATGCCGCCAAATCTTATAATGCAGCTCGATTTGAAAGGCGTAGCCATTGGAGGCAATGTGGTCAAGCGTGACAGCTTCAAGCACCCGCCGGTGAATGCATTTGAAGCCGCTGGTGCAATCGTGGATGGGCATGCGGGTGATGATGCGGGTGTACCAATTCGCAAACACGCTGAGCAACAGACGGGAAACCGGCCAGTTGATGACTTCCCCTCCTTTAAGGTAACGCGAGCCGATCACGAGATCATTGCCGTTGACTTTTTCCAACAGGCGCGGCAAATCATCCGGATTATGCGAGAGATCGGCGTCCATCTCAAAGATATAGTCGAAACCGTTCTGCACGGCATAGCCAAAGCCGGCGACGTAAGCCGTGCCCAAGCCCATTTTGCCGGGCCGGCGCAGCAAATGCAAGCGCGGCTCTTGCTCTTCCCAACGCGCCACCAAATCGCCGGTGCCGTCGGGCGAGTTATCGTCGACGATGAGAATTTCTATGGCGGGCACATTCAGCGAAAAAATGCGGTTGATCACCGTTTCGATGTTGCCGGCTTCGTTATAAGTTGGAATCACCACCAAAGCCCGCTGTCTCAGTTTTTCTTTGGTGCTTCTTAAAGCTGGATCGATGCCCTGGGGCTTATTGACTCCCGACAATGGTTACTCCTTTCAGAAAAAAACACGTTGCAAATCGATTTAGTGAGGAGCCATTCAAATTAGTTGAAAAATTCATTTTTGAACTTTTGCAAGCCGCCGGCAACGTCAGACATACTGAGGTTAAGCTCGCCGGTAGCTTTAGTAATGACAAAGCCGGAGCGCAAAGGCCGCGGCGCCGCTTGTTTGAACTCGCTGGTTTTAACGGCTTGAATCAGGTCGGCATCGAGATTGAACACCTCGGCGATCTTGACGGCGAAATGATAGCGGTCAATCACTTCGCTGCCGCTGAGGTGGTAGACGCCTGGCCGCCCGGATTCGGCGAGAACGCGCAAGGCGGTTGCCAACTCGCTCGCCAACGTTGGGTTGCCAAATTGATCATCGACGATGCGCACGGGCTTGTTTCGGCGCAGTTGCTTGATCAGCCAGGTCACAAAATTGGGACGGATTTCATAGCCCGTGCCGTACAACACCATCGTGCGGGCAATCGCATAATCGGCGTTGCTGTTGCGCAGCGTGTTTTCGCCGGCCAATTTGGAGCGCGCATAAAAACCCAGCGGATTGGGCCGGTCTTCTTCGCGATATGGCCCGGCTTTGCCATCAAAAACGTAGTCTGTGCTGACATGAACGAGGCGCGCTTGCACCTTTTGTGCGGCATACACTAAATTTTCCACGCCGGTGACATTGACGCGCCAACAGGCTTCGCGTTGCGTTTCGCTGCCGTCCACATCCGTAAAAGCCGCGGCGTTGATGATAAATTTAGGCACGATTTCCTGTACCAGCGAACGCAGAAACGGCCGTTCCGCAATATCACCTTGATGGTATAGAAAGTTTCCCTCCGGCAGCCGGGGCTGCGGCTGCAGCCCGAGCGCATGCACCTCATAACCATCGCGAAATGCCTTGAGCAGTTGCTGGCCGAGCAAGCCATTCGCGCCGGTGATTAAAACGCGGTTGCGGAGTAATTGCATCATGAGGCAAAACTATCCAATTGCGGCTTAATGACGTGCCGAAAAATATCCGGTGTTAAAGAACCGACGAACGTGCCATTCAACCCCGCCACGCGGTTGGCAAAATGGGTGGCGGCAGAAAAATTCTTACTCTTCATAAAATGTGTCAGAAATGCCGCTCCGAATGCATCGCCGCAGCCGATGATATCGACCACCGGCCCAACCGGCGCGGGCGAAACGTGTTCATAATCAACGGTATTATGCTGGCGATAAAAGAGCAACGAACCGGCGCTGCCTAGCGTAATGTGACAAGCCAGCAAATTTCCCGCTGCCAATGTCTGGCCAAATTTTACCAAATCTTCATAAGTGGCGGTCTTACCGAAACCCGCTAAAGTCGCGGCTTCGTGCTCGTTCAGTTGCAAAATGTGGCACGCCGCCACCCAATCCGCCGCCTCCGGAATGGGGCGATAATACCGTTTGCCGCTTTTATCAATACCAAGAGCGAGAGAATGCAAATCAAGATAAATTAGCGGCGAAGGGGTCGATTTACGTAAAGTTTTTAACGCTTCCAGTGCAATATCGCTGCCGGTGATCAGATTCGCCAAAACTGCCTCGCAGCCGGTCAAAGCCAAAATTTCCGCCGAAGTGATCGGCGGCATCCCCGGCGTGGTCAGCTCCTCGCGTGTTTCCGGTGTCAGATAAGTTAAGGTAACCTGCGTGTTGGGTTGCGGCACACGGTGTAAATGAGTAAAAAGGATTTTTTTATTAAATTGTGTTAACGTTTTTTGAATGGTGTCATAAAAATCTTCGCCGACGAAGCCGAGCGGTTGTATTTCGGTGGTGGCGTCGGCTAAATGCGCCAGATAAGCCAGGGTGTGATACAAACCGCCGATGCTTTCCACGGTTTTTCCATCGAGGGTGACAATAGTGTCACGAATGAAGGTGCCGATGACGCCGATGCGTTGTGGCATTTTGTTCAAGCGGCTTTCAGTTTGTCCAGGTCTTTTTCGATTTTTGCAATAGCGGCGGCCTTTTCCATGTCGCGTTTCTTTAAGGTTTCAACATTTTTCTTCAAATCTTGATGCTCGGCGTCGATAATCAAATGATCATTTCTAATCTGTTCATGCTCTTTCATTCTGGAGTCCATACCAGTGAGTAATTTACGCTGATTTTCGCGAAACTCGGCAAGGTCGGCGCGTCGTTCATTTTCGATTCGCAAGTAATGTTCATATGCATTATCAGAAACATGTTGCAGTTCTGTTTTGAATTCTTGGCGGAGTGAATCAAAGCCTTGCGTCATTTCGCCGCGCACGGCCTCCAATCCTTGCGCCATTTCACCGCGTACAGTTCTGAATTCAGCGGCAGTATTTTGCTCAAATGTTTCCAGGCGTTGATCGATTTTGTCCAGTCGTTTCAAGATAAGATTCAAGCTCGGATTTACGGGCTTCTTGCTGCCTACTACCCGGTCAACGGCTTTAGTCGGGTGGGTTGGGGGCGTGGGTTTGCGAGTGCTCCGGCGTTTGGTTGGCATGGGTGTCTCCCTTTCTCAGGTTCATCGGCTGTTTCAGTTGAATATAAAGCTCAAGCCATTTTCTTTAGCAGGCCATGTTGACCCGTTGATCAACTCAATACATTTAAACAAAAATTATGAAATTTCCAAAAGGAAAGATATGGTGGATAGATTCATCGCGAGTTTCATGCTGCTCTGCGTTGGGAGGCGACGGTTGGAGCTACCGCCGGCTTTTTTCAAAAAAGCAAACCAGACTCGCGCCGTAAGCGGCATACGAAAATGGTGTGTGGCTGCCGCCGACATACGATGCGCACGCGACTGCGAAGGCGCGCAACCAGCGTAGCGGCCATAAATACCCTTTACCTTGCCGTTGCGCGATTAGCTTTTCACTCATGAACGCATTGAAAAAAGCATCGAGCGGCAATTGCCGCCACCAGCGCAGGGTTAAGCCGTGTTTGCTGGCCAGGCGGCTCAAGGATTCGAGGGAAAAATGGCTGACATGGCGCGGCGCATCCAAAGCAATCCAATTGGATTTATAAACCCGTGCATCAAGACCGGCAATATTCGGTACAGCAACGAGCAGCCAGCCGTTATCGCGCAAGCGTTTGACGATCATTTCCAACACCTGGCCGGGATGATAAAGATGCTCGAGCACGTGCCATAAAGTGATCAAATCATACTGTTGCGTCGAGGCAGCCAATTGTTCAACGCCGCCAGCGGCGACGGGAATTTGATGTTGCTCGCGCGCCCATGCCGCGGCGCGTTCGTCGCGTTCCAGGCCTTCGACAGTCCAGCCGGCATTTTTCATTTCCATGAGAAATTCGCCGGTGCCGCAACCGACATCGAGCAAATGGCAAGTGGCCAACGGCAAGCGCCCAGCGTTTTGTTGCCAGAAATTGGCGATGACTTGCCGTTTCCAGCGCAGGTTGGCGCGCCGCACGAATTCATAAAGGCGAGAGAGGGCGGAACGCTTGGCGGTCAAGCTGGCGAAAGGCAAATAATCGGCGTGTTCGTAAAACTGGCCGCTCTTTGCCTCCGGCGGGCGCGGGTTCAAATAAATCATGCCGCATTGTAAACAGTGTTGGATGGCGTACAAGCGTTCGCTTGACAGCGCAAAACGATCCGGGGCGTCACAATAGGGCGCCGTGCGCTGACCGCCGCAAATGGGGCATGACGCCGGCTCGCAATCAATCACGTTGTTCTCCTGCTGAGCTCATTGCGGAATAAGTTTGAGGGAGGGCTTTGCCGGCAAATGGAAGTTTGGAAAAAAGCTTGCGGCCGGCAATAAAATAATCCCACACGATGCTGCGCGGATAGATGTGTTGCATCATCTCGCGGTCACTCAAGCGGCGCTGCTGCTGGGTTTGCCGCCGCCGGTTTTGAATGCTGCGCAAATGCCAAAGGACGTGCGCCCCGGCGCGCACGATGGCCAGGGCGCGCTGGAAATCCAAATGAAAGACACGATACCCAAATGCCACCATGTCGAGCAATATTCTGCCGGGCAAAACCCACCACAACAGGCGCGCCGAATAATTTTTCATCATCATGATCAGGCTGTTGCGATGGTTGAGATAGATTTTGAACGGCTTGTCCGGGTGCAGCGTCGAGCCGGCATGATGCCGCACCACGGAACGGGGAACGGAGACGACGCGGTAGCCGGCTAAATGCAAGCGCCAGTTCAAATCTATTTCTTCCATGTGCGCAAAAAAATCGACGTCCAATAACCCGGTTTGTTGCAACGCCGATTGACGCAACAGGCAGCAGGCACCGGAGGCCCAAAACAATTCGCAGACGTCATCATATTGGCCCCGATCAGCTTCCAGCGTCATAAAAATCCGGCCGCGGCAAAAGGGAAAGCCGAACACATCCAGAAAACCGCCATTGGCGCCGGCGTAATCGAATTTTTCAGGAAACTCTAATGAACGGATTTTGGGTTGGCAGGCCGCAATTTGCGGGTTGTTTTCCATAAGCTCGACGAGCGGCTCGAGAAAATCCGGCGTGGCTTCGGCGTCATCATTAAACAGCAACACATATTTGCCGGCGGCGCGTTCCATGCCGAAATTACAGCCGCCGGCAAAACCGATATTTTTTCCAATAGCCAACACCCGGATTTCGGGGAATTCCTGCTGCGCGCTCTGCACGCTGCCATCATCGCAGCCATTGTCAATGAGCAAAATTTCCACCGGCCGGTAACTGAGACGCCGCAGACTGGACAGCGCACGCTGCAAAATTTTTTGTCCGCGCCAATGCGGAATAATGATGGAAACGAGGGGCGGAGCGCTCGCTTTCAAATCAGGCCTCGGCGTGGCAAATGTAATTTCGGCCGGCACCAATTATTTCTTGCTCACCGTGTCAGTGGGCGAGCCAGCCGGCCGGCCGGTTCTGGCCAACGAATCGGCTTGCGCCAGCATTTTGAGTTGTTCCAATTGTGATTTGGCCTGTTGATCCTGGGGCTGTTTTTTCAGCCATTGCTCCAAAATCTCGACGCCGCGATGATACTTTCCCTGCCGTCCGTAAAAGGCGCTCAGCCACATTGACCCTTCGCCGAAATTCGGGTCGGCTTTGACGAGGTCTAACACCAGTGATTCGGCAATAACCGGCCGGTGAAAATAGCTCTCAACGTAGTCGGCAAGCTGAACTTTCATGGCCGGCGTCAGGCCCATGGCCGCTTCGTTGCCGAGCATCCGCAAACGCTTATCCAACTCCTCCGGTTTGCCAAGCTGCTCATACATTTGGCCAATCGCCAGATTCAATTGGAAATTGCCGGTGGGAATGACGGATTCCGGAATCACTTCGTTCATGCGATCCAGCACTTGCACGGCCCGCTCTTTGTCGCTTTGCCACGTCCAGGCGCGATTTTCCGGATCGTAAGCTTGCAAGGGCTTGTCTTTGTATTTTTCGTAATTGCCGGCGTGATATTGCGCCAACGTCAAAAACGCCGAGCGATAGTTTCCCAACAAGCTTTTGGTGTTGTCGTCATAATAAACTTTGGGATTATTCAGATTGCGGTACAAAAATTTCTCATTCAGATTCGTCCACATAAGCTGCGGATCGACAATGCGGCGATTATTGATTTTGACCGGCAAAATTTTGAACGCCAAACCGTCCATCCGCATGTAGCTATCGAGATTCAGCTTGTTATCCGGCGAAACGGTGACGGCAAAATAAACCGGCCGGCGGAATTGATTGTCTTGCAGAATTTTTAAAACCATCAGATCCTGCACGCGAA
The DNA here is from genome assembly GCA_022072515.1 of bacterium. Lineage (GTDB taxonomy): Bacteria > Zhuqueibacterota > Zhuqueibacteria > Zhuqueibacterales > Zhuqueibacteraceae > Zhuqueibacter. The sequence goes on along the minus strand of JAJVHT010000192.1, from coordinate 21,609 downwards.
TGCCTTGACCATACAACGTCGGCTCCACCTCGACGCGAACCGCCGGTTTTTCTTCCCGCACGATCGTGCTATCCAGCCGCACAAGCTCATGGTAAACTTGCTCGTAGGTCGCCGGCGGCACGTCGATTTCGAGTGTCTGCTTTTTCCAGGGAATCGCTTGCAGCCGTTCGATTTCGGTATCGGTGAAACTGATGGGCACCCGCGGTTCTTCATCCCGCAATTGTTTGATATACCAATCGGTATTGAGCAAGCTCAAATTGACCACGCGCACATCGCGACGAATATTGTAAACGTATTGCAGGAACCACAACGGAAACGTATCGTTGTCGCCATTTGTAAAGATGATGCCATTGGGCTCGCAGGTCTGCAGAATGTTGTATGAATAATCGTAAGCGACATAGTTGCCCTGCCGGTTGTGTTCACGATAATTGACTTTGAACATGTTGACCGGCACGGTGATGAAAACGAGAATGGAAAGCGCCCACGCCACGCCTTCGGAAGCCGGCGTCAGCTTGCGGCCGGTGGTCTCCTTCACTTTTGCGGGTGCCTGGCCTTTGAGCATGTCGACGAGCGCCGTCACGCCGATGCCAATCCACAAGGCAAAGGCAAAGAACGAACCGGTGTAGGCGTAATCACGTTCGCGCGGCTGCGGGTCCTCTTGATTGAGATAAATGATGATCGCCAAACCGGTCATGATGAACAAAACCGCCAAAGGATAAGCGCGCCGCCAATCTCGGATGAAATGATACAGCATGCCGATCAATCCGATCAAAAAGGGAATCGCAGCTAATCCCCGCAACGAATAGACTTCGACAATTCGGCCTTCGTTATCGAGCGTTTGGCCTTTCCCGACAAATTGCCAGTTGAAATAGCGAATGTACATCTTCTCGATTTGATATTTCCACAGCGGCGCGCGGCGTTCGGTGATCGACCAGTCGCCGTACTGCTCGCGATTGAGATATTTCACCAGCCGCTCTGGCGTGTCCGGGTTGTTTTCGTCAATGGCGGGATTCAAGCCGGAACGAATGTAGAGCGCCGAATAGGTCGAATAGCCCAACACCATCAAGAACAGGGAAGAAAAGATCAGCGACGCAATGCGCTTCTTTTCTTTTATCGACCAAATCATGGCGCCCACTAAAACCAACACGAGAAAGGCCAGCGTCCCCACGCCGAAATTCGACAAAATGCTGGGAATGCCTTTGACCAGTCCGATGTTGAGCGAGCCGATCGTGATGCCGCTGTTGATCAGCATGACGATCGCAAAGGCCACGCCCGCAGCAATCGTCATCATGATAAATTGATTCCAGCCATCTTTCTCTTTTGTTGAAGATTTATGCAGACGGGCGTACATGATCATCGCCATCGGCGGCAACGCGAGTAGATTGAGCAGGTGCACGCCGAGGGCAAGTCCCATGAGATAAAAAATAATAAGCACATAACGGTCGGCTTGCGGCGACTCGGCGTAATCCATCCATTTGAGAATGAGCCAAACGACAATAGCGGTGAAAAACATCGAGCCCGCATAAACTTCGGCTTCGACTGAATTAAACCATTGACTGTCCGAAAAGGCGAAGGCGAGCGCGCCAATGATTCCCGATGCGTAAATCGTGATGCGATCCGACTTCGTCCAGGTCTCCGGTTGGCCTTTCCAAATCATCAACAGCCGCACGATAATCAAATACGCCAACATCGCCGTCAAACCGCTAATGATCGGCGACATGATATTGACGCGGAAGCCAATATCGCTGGCAATGGGCAGCATAGAGAACAGCCGCCCAACCAGAATGTAGAGTGGTGCGCCGGGAGGGTGCGGCACGCCGAGAATATAGGAACACGCGATGAACTCGCCGCAATCCCAGAAAGACGTCGTGACAGCGATCGTGCTCAAATAAGTTAGAAAACTGACCACGAAAATGACGCCGGCGATAATGGCGTTGACTTTACGATGCGACATGGGGTGGATTTCTCCTGTAGTAGAATTTAAAATTTCAAATTGAAAGAACTCAATTTAAAATCGCTGAAATTTTCTAAGCGGGGGGTGGAGCCGCCTTTTCCTTTTTATCTTTATCCAATTCGTCAATATAGTTCAAACGCAGCTCGCGCAACACGTGCTCGAGCATTTGATTTTCTTCGCTGCTGATATTGCCCTGCGTCCGCGTTTTGAGCATATCGATCATGTCGATTGACAGGCGCGCCTGCTCGAGGTCGCGTTCGATTTTGTTGGTCATCGGATTGGGCACTTTACCGAGATGCGACCAGGCGGCTTGTTGAAACATGATCACGAGCTGCATGAACAGCGCTTGCTGTTTTTGTTCGAGGGGTAATGGCTCCATATTCCTTCACTCCGTTTTGGTGGTTTGGGTTCGTAGTGAGGCCTTCGGGCATTTTTCGTTCAGGCTTAAATTCCGTTCCTAAAAGGACGACCACGAACACGTATCACCCAATATGCACAAATTCCAACCGATCTTTATATTGCTTCAACAAATGCTCGCGAATGGCGGCGTTTTCAGCTTTTTTCAACTGCGGATCTTGCCGCACCAGCGCAAAGGCTTCGTCACGAGCGGCAAAGAGAATTTTGGCATCCTTCACAATATCGGCAACTTGCAATTCCGGCAAGCCATGTTGCCGGGTGCCGAAAAATTCACCCGGGCCGCGCAACTCGAGATCAACTTCCGAAATACGAAAGCCATCGTTCGTCGCGACCATCGTCTCAAGCCGTCGCCGCGTCTCCGCGCTCAAATCTTCGCCATTTTCTTTTTGCGCCGGATCAGCGATGAGAATACAAAACGATTTTTTGGTACCGCGCCCGACCCGGCCGCGCAATTGATGCAATTGCGTCAAGCCGAAACGTTCGGCGTGCTCGATGACCATGATCGTGGCATTCGGCACATCGACGCCGACTTCGATCACAGTGGTCGCCACGAGAATTTGGGTTTCACCGGCTTTAAACGCGGCCATCACCGCTTCTTTGTCGGCGCTTTTCAAGCGGCCGTGCAATAAAGCGATGGGAAGGTCGCGAAACATCAGCGAACGGCGCAAATGCTCATAACTTTCGGTCGCCGCGGCCAGATCGCTTTTCTCCGTTTCCTCAACGAGAGGAAAGACGATATAAGCCTGCGCCCCATTGCGCACTTCCTTGTGGACGAAGTTATAAATCTGCTGCCGGGCGCTGCCGGGCCGCCAGGCGGTGACAATCGGCTGCCGGCCGGCTGGCATTTCATCAATCACCGAAACTTCGAGATCACCATATAAAGTCATCGACAGCGTGCGCGGAATCGGTGTGGCCGTCATCACCAGAACGTCCGGCCGCCAGCCTTTTTCGCGCAACGCCGCACGCTGCATCACGCCGAAACGATGCTGCTCGTCGATCACCACCAGGCCCAGCTTTTGAAATGCCACATTGCCCTCAATGATTGCGTGCGTACCGATCACCACGTTGGCGCGGCCTTCGGCAATATCAGCGAGTAGCGTCTCTCTCTCGCTCTTTTTTTGCTTGCCGATGAGCAATATGACTTTGATGCCGAGGTCTTCTAAAAATTTTCGGCTGGTGATAAAATGCTGCTCCGCGAGAATTTCGGTCGGCGCCATCAACGCGGCTTGATAGCCGTTTTCAACCGCCATCAACATGGTGATGAGCGCAACCACGGTTTTGCCGGAGCCGACATCGCCCTGCAACAAGCGGTGCATGGGCTGCGGCACTTTCATGTCGGCGCGAATTTCCCGCAGAACTTTGCGCTGGGCCTCGGTCAATTTGAAAGGCAGCTTTTCGACCAACTGCCAAGTGCGCTCACCAACATTGGTAAACTCGATGCCCTTTTCCTCGGTTTCCTGCGCCGCTTTGCGAAATGCGAGAAAGACTTCGAGAAAGAACAATTCGTCAAATTTTAAACGCGCGGTGGCGCGTTTGAGCATGTCTTCGCTTTCGGGAAAATGGGCGTGCGCGACGGCTTCCGCCAACGTGATCAAATGATAGCGCTGCCGCAAACCTTCTGGCAGCGGATCACTCAGTTTGGGCGCAAAGTCATCAACGGCGACGCGCAGAATGCGGCGAAAGCCCCGGCTATCCAATCCCACCTTGCTTAACACTTCAGACGAGCGATAGAGCGGAATAATGGTGCCGGTGTGCAAAAAACGCGCTTCGCCTTCTTCGCCGAGCTTATCAAAATCCGGATGCACCATGGTGTAGCCGTCATAAAAAGTGATTTTGCCGTGAAACGCGACATTTTCACCTTTACTGAAAATTTTCGGCCACACACTGGCTTTGTTAAAGAACACACAACGCAGAAATCCGGTGCCGTCGGCGAGCACCAGCTCAAAACGCGGCCGCCGGCCGAATGATGTCAAACGCATACTGGAAATTTTGCCAACGACGGTCGCTTCCAAATTCTCGCGCACATCCCGGCACTTCACGATCGTCGTACGATCCAGATAACGCCGCGGCAAGTAATAAAGCAAATCGGCGACGGTTTTCAAACCGATTTTTTCCAATTCCGCCGAGCGTTGGGGGCCAAGGCCGCGCAAGCGCCGCAGCGGTGCTTGGGTGGCCTCTTGCGGTGGTGGAGTGTTCATCCGCATGTTTCGATTTTATGGCGCTGCGCTGTACTCAATTGCATCGGCCTGCTTCGTTTCAGCCTTTGGCCAATCAAAACTCGTCAAGTGTTTCCGCACGACGCTCTTGCATGGTTTTTTCTCCAAAATAGCGACGCGGGTTGCCACAAACCAAACACGAACACGGCGTTCGTGTTTGTAACAGGCGTTTGGCAAAACGTCCATGATCGGAATAAAACCCAGCAAATTCGGTTAAACCTCTTGCTCGCCAAACACGCAACAGGCGTTTTGCCTTTAAAATTCCGTTATAGCGACGTTGGTAGTTCATAAAACAAAAATCTAAGCGAAATTTTTAAACAGAATTTGTTTCGTCTCACCACGTCCGGAACACCGTATACTCCACATTGGCTTCGCCGTTTGCCGCCACCGGCACGCGCCATTCCGCGGTGTTCGCATCCTTTTTCTTGTGCTGCAAAGTGGATTCGGTAATTTTCCAGTCGCCGCCGAAATGCTCGACGACGATAACGGAAATGGCCACGTCTTTATGGTTGCGCAGAGTGATTTTCACTTTTTCCTCGCTGGCGCGGTCGCCCACCTGGCGGTAGCTCACTTGCTGGCGCTCGCCGACGATGTCGAACGCATCCCCGACTTTCAAACGCACTTCTTCATCGCGCGGCGTGTGATCGATGGCATCTTCACCGACCAGAACCTGGGCTTCGCCTTCGGGCTTGTAGAGACGAACTTTTCCGGCCGGCAGGGCGATACCGAGTCCGGCCTCTTTCTTGTTCTTGAACGTGATGGTGACATTGACCTTTTTCTGTTGGCGCGCGCCGTCATAAGTATACTCTTTGATGACGGGCGTGCGCGCCGCGGGAAACAACTCAACTTGCTTCTGCTGATTGTTTTTCAACGTCGCCGTGCGGGTGAGCGTGTACAGATGATACTCAAAAAATTCCTTCTCTTCAAAATCCGGCGCCGCGGCCATCATTTCCATTTGCACACCCTTGCGCATGATATTCACCGGCGGCGCGGCACGATGCACATCGCCCGCAACCAGCAACAGCTTGGCGTCCTGGTAAGTCGCGCCGCAATTATTGTCAATCGACACCCACGCCGTCAAATCCATGTTTTGATCGTTCGCATCCAACACGCCGACGTACTCGGCATGCCAGCTCATACCGGAAGTCAGATATGAAACTTCGACGAGTTGGCTGGCGGGGCCGCTGTTTTGCACCTGCCAAACCAGCGTCGGCCGCGTGATCAAACCTTCGGGCAATTTCGGCAAATCCGTGGAAACGATCTCGCTGTTGTTCATGATGCGAAGCGAGTTGTCCGCATTTTGCACCACAATATTGCCGCCGGCGCTCAATAATTTCCCTTCAACGGGAGCGCCCTGTTTGGGAATTAACCGCACGTTTTGATCGATGTAGCGCTGCAAAATTTTTTCGGGGCTGACGAGATCATATTCAAAATTCTGTTCCAACACACGCACCGCGGCGGCATTGGACACCGATTTGAAATGCACTGAAGTCGGATCGATGTACGCGGCGACGTCGCGATACGAGCAAACACCGGCCGGTTTGGGCAAATCCATTTGCCGCGTCTCATGCACCAGCGCGAGATTATTGTTATAAACTGTGACGCGGACTTGCGGGGTTTGCGCAGTAACGGCAACAGCCAAGAGCAAAACCGGCAATACATACCAAAACATTCCGACGATTTTCATTATTTTGCCTCAACTTTCTTGAAAATGAGTTCTTTCATCAATGACCAGCCAATGCAGACCGACCACAAACATTTCGCAATGGAATCAGCGTCAAAAGTTTACTCCGCCAACTGCGCCATATTGGCGACGATTTTCTGCAGATTCATCTCAAATTCGATCTTCTTCTGCCGTTCGCGTTCCACCACTTGCGGCGGCGCTTTGCTCACGAAATCCTGGCTGTGCAAACGGCGATTGAGATCTTCCAGTAATTTTTCCAGACGCTGGCGTTCTTTGTCGAGGCGATTGCGTTCGACGTTGATGTCGATCAATTCGGCCAGCGGCAAATAGATTTCAAAATCTTTCACGACAGCGGAGGCCGCAAGTTTCGGGCGCGCAAGCTGGCGGTCATACTTAATTGAATGCGTGCGCGCGAGCTGCTCAAAGTAACTCGCGTGTTGTGTAATGATTGCGGGGTCCTGGCCATCCCCACCGGCAATGAGAACTTCGGCGGTTTTGCCAATTGGAATGTTCATCTCGCCGCGCATGTTGCGAATCGCGCCGATCAGGTCTTGCAGCAGGCTCAATTCGGCTTCGGCGCGGTCATTGTCAAATTCGTTTACCGGCGCCGGCCAGGCGGCGAGCAGCAGGCTTTCCGCTTCATGGCGACCGAGAGCCAGGCTGCCTTCGGCGCCCTCACCACGCCAAATCGCTTCGCTGATAAACGGCGCAAAGGGATGTAAGAGCTTCATCGTATTTTTCATGATGAAGGTCGCAATCACCAACGCCGTCTTTTTAGCCTCGGCGTCTTCGCCGTATAAGCGCGGCTTGATCAGCTCCAAATACCAGTCGCAGTATTCCTTCCAAAAGAAGTTGTATACCGTATCAATGGCTTCGTGGAAATGGAACTCGCCCAATGCGCTCGTGAGACGCTGCACAGCTTTGTTGTAGCGCGACAATATCCAGCGATCCGCCAGTTCGAGACGATTTTCCTGGCGCGCCGCGTTGATCGCCGCGGCAGTGGCGGCTTGCACGCTGGATTCGTCCAGATTCATCATGAGAAAACGGTATGCGTTCCAAATCTTGTTGGTGAAATTGCGCCCAATCTCAAAATGATTTTCTGCGAGATTGATGTCGGCGCCCTCGGAGCTGAGCATGAGCAGGGACAGGCGCACGGCATCCGCCGAATATTTCGTGATCATGTCCAGCGGGTCGATGCCGTTGCCGAGTGATTTGCTCATTTTGCGGCCCTGCGCGTCGCGCACGATGCCGTGCAAATAAACATTGCGGAACGGGATGTCGCCCATGAACTCGATGCCGGCCATGATCATGCGCGCCACCCAGAAGAAAATAATTTCGTGCCCGGTCACCAACGTATTGCCGGGATAAAAATATTTCAAATCGGGCGAATCCTGCGGCCATCCGAAAGTCGAGAACGGCCAGAGCCACGAGCTGAACCAGGTGTCGAGCACGTCGGGGTCTTGCCGCAAATTGGCGCTACCACAAGTCATACACTTTTCCGGCGCGGTGGTTGAGGCCGTGAGATGATTTTTTTCGCAATAATAAACCGGAATGCGATGGCCCCACCACAGTTGGCGCGAGATGCACCAATCCCGGATGTTTTCCATCCAGTGCTCGTACACTTTGTTCCAGCGGCCCGGGCGCAGTTTGATGTTGCCGTTGCGCACGGCGGCAAGCGCCGGTTCGGCCAGCGGCTTCATTTTCACAAACCATTGCAGCGAAAGATACGGCTCCACCATTGAATCACAGCGATAGCAATGCCCCACCGGGCGGGTGTGAGGTTCTATTTTTTCAATGAGACCCTCGCGTTGCAGTTGCTCCACCACCTTGGCGCGGGCGTCGAGACGGTCGAGGCCTTCGTACGGGCCGGCGTTCGCATTCATCGTGCCGTCCTCGTTCATAACGAGAATGGGCTCGAGCTGATGGCGTTCGCCCATGAGAAAATCATTTGGGTCATGCGCCGGCGTGATCTTCACCACGCCGGTGCCGAATTTGGGATCAACGGCTTCATCGGCGATAATTTGAATTTTACGATGCAGAATGGGCAGCCAGGCGGTTTTGCCAATCAGCTTTTTGTAGCGTTTGTCGTCGGGATGCACGGCCACGGCCACATCGCCCAGCATCGTTTCCGGGCGTGTCGTCGCCACGGTGATAAATTTTTTGCTGCGATAAAGCTGATATTTGATATACCACAAACTTCCGGTGGTGTCTTTGTGTTCGGCTTCTTCATCGGACAGCGCCGTCATGCAGCGCGGACACCAGTTGATGATGTATTTGCCGCGATAGATCAATCCTTTATTATAGAGCCGCACAAACACTTCGGCCACGGCTTGTGAGAGGCCTTCGTCCATGGTGAAGCGCTCACGTTGCCAATCACACGCACAACCGAGTTTTTTCAACTGCTCAATGATGATGGAGCCGTACTTTTCTTTCCATTCCCACACGCGGCGCACAAACTCTTCGCGGCCGAGATCGTGGCGGGATTTTTTTTCGGTTTTCGTCAAATATTTTTCCACGACATTTTGCGTGGCAATGCCGGCGTGATCGGTGCCGGGCATCCATTCGGCTTCGTAGCCGCCCATTTTATGAAAACGAATAAGAATATCCTGCAAAGTATTGTCGTAAGCGTGTCCCATGTGCAACTGCGCCGTCACGTTCGGCGGCGGAATGACGATGACGTAGGGTGGTTTGGTCGAATCCAGACGGGCATGAAAATAATTTTGTGATAACCAATATTGGTATAATTTATCTTCCACCTCTTTGGGATTGTACACTTTTTCCAATCCCGCCCGGCCCATTTCGGTGTTGCTTGCTGACATAAAACAGTTTCTTTGTTTTGTTAACCAGTTTACTTGTTTATCCGTTTGCCAGTTAAACATAAAAAACCGGCTAACTGGCACGCCGGCAATCAGTTTAACTTTTTTTTAATCTTCATAATATAAGCATTAGAACGGCAAGAATCAATATGCACGTGTGTTAAAGGCAGAAAAATCTTGACTCTTTAACCGATTTCTCGTAAATTAAAAAACATGTCGCGATCCTGATCCGGCCGGGTTATAAAAAGCCGGATCGGATTTTGACTGAATTTCGGGCAGCGCCCGTAGGGTGAGTATGGCATCACTTAATCACAACGTTCTGATCGTAAGCCAAAACTACGAGCCGATGAGTGTCATCACCGCCAAAAAAGCGGTGATTTTGATCTATCTCGGCAAAGCGGAAATTATCGAACGCCACCCCAAATGGGTCATTCGTTCGGTGCGGCAAGTTATGCCCTTTCCGAGTATCGTGCGGCTGGTGTCGTTCGTGCACGTGCCGCGCAAGCGCATCGTGTTGTCGCGCAAGAATATTATCAAACGTGACGGGCATCGCTGTCTGTACTGTGGCGCCACGCACAAGCCGGTGACGGTCGATCATGTTTTGCCCAGAAACCGTGGCGGCGAGGATTCGTGGGAAAATTTGGTTTGCGCTTGTGTCTATTGTAACAATCGCAAGGGTAACCGCACACCGGAAGAAGCCGGTATGCGATTGGCCAAAAAGCCGCAAAAGCCGAATCATCTTTTCTTCATTCAGCATTTTGTCGGTGTGGTTGATGATCGGTGGAAGCCGTATTTGTTCATGAATTAACCATACCCCGCCCTTTCGATCCATAAATTTCTTTCGAAGGAAAGGCGGGGTTGTTTTTTGTCGTTAATTTTTACAGAAAGATAATCTGGCAACGAGGCAAAAGCAAGTTGCAATTACTCCTTGCCCCTTATTTTAATGGGTTCAATTAAAAAAAGAATTTTGAGCGGCATGCGCCCGACCGGGCGTTTGCATCTGGGCAATTACGTCGGCGCGCTGGAAAACTGGGTCAAGCTGCAAGAGAGCGCGGCCTCAGCCACCGCGGCGGAAGTTTTTGAAAATTTTCATTTGATCGCTGATTATCATGTGTTGACGACCGATCTCGACACCTCCGCCATTTACGCCAACACCATCGAGATGGTCATCGATTGGCTGGGAGCGGGAATTCGTCCGGAAGTCAGTCCGATTTTTCGGCAGTCGCAGATAAAAGAGCACGCTGAGTTGTTTTTGATTTTCAGCATGCTTATCACCAAAGAGCGCCTGGAGCGCAACCCGACGCTGAAAGATCAAGTGCGCGATTTGAGCATGGGTGAAACGATCGGCTATGGCCACCTGGGTTATCCGGTGCTGCAAGCCGCCGACATTCTCATTTATAAAGGCGAAGTCGTTCCGGTCGGCGAAGATCAATTGCCGCACGTTGAAATTACCCGCGAAATTGCGCGAAAATTCAATACGACGTACGGACCGGTTTTTCCGGAACCGGAGGGACGTTTGACGCAGTTTGCGCGGCTCACCGGTCTCGATGGCCAGGCCCAAATGAGCAAATCGCGCGGCAACGGCATTTTACTTTCGGATCCACCGCCGGAGATCACCGCCAAAATGCGCAAAGCGGTGACGGATCCGCAAAAGATTCGGCGCGGCGACCCCGGCCGGCCGGATATCTGCACGGTGTTTACGTATCATCGCAAGTTCAATCCCACCGAAGAAACGGAGATTCGCGCTGGTTGTGAAAGCGGCCAGCTCGGCTGTGTGGATTGTAAAATGCGCTGCGCGAGCCGGATTGCCGAATTTCTGGCGCCGATGCGGGAAAAACGTTTGTATTATGAAGCGCACGTGGACGAAGTGAAAGATATTCTCAACGAAGGGGAAAAACGCGCCCGGCACGAAGCGCAAAAGACGATGGCGGACGTACACAACGCGATGAAGTTGGGCGAAGTGTGAGTTGGGCAGGGGAAAATTGGGTGACGAATATGCTTGCAATTCGCCGGTTCGAATGGCCAATCGGCGCTTGGATGTAACAGCGTAAAGAAAAAAAGGAACAGTTAAAACACAGCATGGCGTATCGCGTTAAGCTCACGAATTTTGAAGGGCCCCTCGATCTTTTGTTGTTTCTCATCAAGAAGAGCGAGGTGGATATTTACGACATCCCGATTGCTTCCATCACCCAGCAATATCTCGAGTATGTGGCGATTCTGCAAATGCTCGATCTCGAGGGGGCCGGCGATTTCATTCTTTTAGCGGCCACGCTCATCCGCATCAAAGCGCAAATGTTGCTGCCGAAATCTCCTGAAAGCGAGGAAGAGGAGGAAGAAGATCCCCGCCAGGAATTGGTGCGCCGGCTGTTGGAATATCAGCGCTACAAAGAAGTCGCCGAGAATCTATTCGTGTTTGAGGCCAACGAGCGTTTCCTCTACGCCCGTGGCCATTTCGATTTAAATTTTGACGATCATGACTTCAGCGATTGGGTTGATTATTCCAAAGGCGAAGTCAGCCTGTTTGATTTGATGGCGGTGTTCAAGCAGGTGCTGATGCGCGTGCCCAAGGACATCCAACATACCGTCGAGCGCATTCCGATCGGCGTGGAAGATCAAATCGAATACTTGCAGCAAGAATTGCAAATTCGCAAGCAATTGCTTTTCATCGCGGTGCTGCAAAAATTGCCGAGCAAAATTTATATGATCGTGACCTTCATCGCGCTGTTGGAGATGATCCGGCGCGGCCTGGTGAGCGCGACGCAATCCGGACCCTATGGAGAAATTTGGATCAATAAAACTTAATGGAAACGCCAGAACTTAAAAGCATTGTGGAAGCCTTGATCTTTGCAGCGGATGAGCCGCTGAGCGAAGATCGTATCCGGGAAACTTTGGAGCTGGAAAACGGTTTCGATTTCGGCGCGTTGATCGAAGAGCTTAACCGGGAGTATCGCGACGGCGGCCGCGCTTTCGCGATCCGCCAGGTGGCCGGCGGCTATCAGATTGTCACACAGCAGCAATTTGCAAATTGGATCAAAAAACTTTATCTCGGCCGGCAGAAAACACGCCTTTCCCATGCAGCGCTGGAAACGTTGGCACTCATCGCGTTCAAACAACCGATCAGCCGCGTCGATATTGCGCAAATTCGCGGCGTCAACTCCGACGGCGTGATCGGCACCTTGTTGGAACGCAAGCTGGTTACCATCAGCGGCCGTTCGGAAGCCGTGGGACGGCCCTTGCTCTACAGCACCACCCCGGAATTTCTGAAATATTTTGGCATCAACGACATTGCCGATTTGCCCAAGCCGCGTGAAATAGAAGAACTCTTCAGCAAAGAAGGCATGCCCGAAGAGTTGCTCCAGGCCCTGAGCCAAACCGATGCGCAATTGAGTTTGCCGATTAATGCGGAGGGCGAAACTCCCGCGCCGGCAGAAGAGCGCGCAAGTAAAGTCATTGAGAATATCGAACCGGCGCCGCCGCTATCACCCGCACCAGAAATTCCGCCTGCGGTTGATACTCCCATACCCGTTGGGGAAATTGCACCTCCCGAACCCCTCACGGAGGCCGTCGACGCCCCACCTGACACGCCGGAAATTATAACAACGGACACCCTGCCCGTTGCAGTATCGGAAACACCATCCATTGATATTAATGAAGAAGTCGTCTCCAAGCTCGAAACACCCAGCGCCGCCGAATCAGTGCAGACTACGCTGGCGCCGGAACCGCCCCACGAAATTGCGTGGATTAGCCTCAACCATGAGCCAACCAATGAAGGTGAGTCTTTAACAAGTACGGAGCTTGCGGTTGACGATCTGGCGGAAGCCGCGAGCGCTCTACCGACTTTTGCCAGCGTCACCGAAGTGGTTGCCAACACTTCGACTGCGGCGGACGCCAGCGAGGTCGCAGCGGTTGCGGAATCGGCGTCGGCAGCCCAATCATCAGAAATTGAAACGATGATGGAAGCAATGACGGCGGATTTTGCGCGCACCGATGCCGTTATTGATGATCGTGAAAATCTGGCGCAAGAATCTTTCGTTGCCGAGGTGGAGGAGATGATGGCGCAAGCCGAGGCCTCGCCGGGCGGCGAACTGCAAGTGATCGAAGTGGATGACGCCGCCTTGCCCGAAGTTCAGCCGCCTGAGCTCGCCATCGACTCTCATGAGGAGATTGATGGTTGGGTGGCCGAAGAATTTTCACGGGAAGAGATCGCTGAACCGGATTTTGTGCAAAAATCCGCGGATTTTTTTTTAGAAGACGTGCGGCCGCCTGTGGAAGAGACGATGCCAAGGGCGGCGCCTGATGAAAATGTTGTTCATATCACGTCCGAGCCGGTAGTGGTTGCGACACCGGTGCTTTCATCTCTGACCGATGAAATTTTTCAGCATCTGGATGAAACGCCGGCCGAAGCGGCAGTTAATTGGGAAGCGCCGCGTGCTTTGAATCGTAAACCGGCGGCGCCAGACGACTTGACGGATTCTCCGGCGCCGGGTGTTGTGACGCCGCGCCTGCTTACAGAGACGGCGTTACCGGAAGTACCGGAAAAAATCACGGTTGTTGATTTTGCGGAACCGACGATAGTCGAAGCCGGCACGGAAACGGCGCTAAAGAGTTTTGACAATGTTGAGGTGCCGAACGCGGTTGAAGAAATTTTCCCTTCAACAGTAGCTGAAATCATTCCTTCGGCTTCGGTGCAGGAATTGGTCGCGGCCGAGCCGATCGTGCAAAGTCCGGAATCGGTAGTGGAAATTATTTCCGCCGATGAAACAAAAGTCGAGGCGATCACCCCGCCGGTGGTTGACTTGAAGCCGGAGACACAGCCGCAAGAAACTATCGACACGCCCGGTGCGATCATTGATTTTGCTGAGACGCGTGAGACGGTTATCCCAATTTCTCACGACGAACCCGGCGCCAAAGCGGAAATGTTGGCGCCCGTCGCGGCAGCAAGCCCGGAAATTGCGGTGCGGGTTCCTGAAATTGTCTCGATGCCAGCCGTCGAAATGCCGGCGCCGGCGGAAGTGTTCATTGCACCGGCGAAAATGAGTGCCGGCGAAGAAACGCCGCCGGCAACTCTGCGCGACCGTGTGGTCGGCTGGATTAAACGTACGCTGAGCAAATTGATGGCATTCATAGGCGCCAACGAGAAATGAAGCCCGCCCGGAGTGAACAGCGAACGACTGCCGAATCGTCCGGCAAGATGCGGCTGAATCGTTATTTGGCGCAATGTGGCTTAGGCTCGCGCCGTGAAGTTGAAAAATTGATTACGCGCGGCGAGGTCAAAATCAACGGAAAAAGCGTGCGGGATTTGGCCACGCAAGTCGATTTGACGCGGGATGAAGTGGCCGTTCGCGGTGACAACGTGCGGCCGGCCAACGTCCCGACTTATATCATGCTGCACAAGCCGGCCGGTTATGTGACCACGGCTAAAGATGAAGCCGGGCGGCAAACGGTTTTAGCCCTGGTCAAACATCCGATGCGGATTTTTCCGGTCGGCCGCCTCGACCGCGACAGTGAGGGTTTGTTGTTATTGACCAATGACGGCGAGCTGGCGTATCGCCTGACGCACCCGCGCTTCAAGGTGGCGAAAGTATATCGGGTTCGGCTTGAGGAAGCTTTGCGGCCGGTGGCGGCCCAGAGTTTTCGCGACGGCGTGATGATTGACGAGACCCATCGCGTTCGCGGTGAATTGAATTTCCCGAACGCGAACGATCCGCGGCTTTGTGAAGTCACCATATTCGAAGGGCGCAATCGCCAGGTGCGAAAAATGTTCGCCGCGCTCGGCAATCGCGTGAAAGGCTTGCAGCGCTTTCAAGTGGGGCCATTAAAGTTGGGAAATTTAAAACTCGGCGCGTGGCGCTATTTGACGGATAAAGAGATTCACCGGTTGCAGGAAGCGGTTAAATTGCAAAACGTCAAACCGGCGGCATTAAAAAATGAATAGACCGGGCGAAGAAATCGCCCGAACGAACCAATTTTCTTGACTCAAAATGCGCATGAAGTGAAATTATAAATTTGTAATGAAAATGTCGTTGGCTCAACCTCGGACGCAGCAAACGACTGGCTCTGGATGATGGATCGAGATCAATAAGCAGAAGACCCAACCTTGAGAGAACGACGATTGATTATCGCGATTGATGGCCCGGCCGGTTCCGGCAAAAGCACCACAGCGCGGTTGGTGGCGAAGCGGCTTGGCTATACGTACCTTGACACCGGCGCCTTTTATCGCGCCTTGACCCTCAAAGTTTTGGAATCCAGCGTTTCCCTGGAAGACGGCCCGATGGTAGTGAAATTGGCGGAAGCGAGCCAAATTGAATTGCAACCACAGGAAGATAAAAATCGCGTGTGGTTGGACGGCCGCGATGTGACGCAACTGATTCGCGAGCCGGCGGTAACCAATTCGATTGCGCCGATTTCGGAGAATCCGAAAGTGCGCGCCATCATGGTGGAAAAACAGCGCGCCCTCGGCCGCAACGGCGGCATTGTGATGGAAGGCCGGGATATCGGCACGGTCGTGTTTCCCGATGCGGATTTGAAAATTTTCATGCAGGCTTCATTGGACGAACGCGCCCGCCGCCGGCAGGAAGAGTTGGCGGCCATGGGCATTAAACGGGAACTGGGAATGTTGAAGGAAGAAATCGCCCGGCGCGATCAAAAAGATTCCACCCGCAAAGTGGCGCCGTTGGTTCGCGCCGCCGATGCGGTTCTGCTCGACACCACGCAAATGACGATCGAGCAGCAGGTCGACTTCATCGTCGGCGAATTGGAAAAGAAATGGCAGGCGCGGTAACAATCACCGCCCGGACGATGATTCTTCATTGTTGATGTATGCGCTGGGTGTTTCGATTTTTTCAGTATTTGTTTCAGATGTATTTTCGCCTGGTGTTTCATCTGCAAATACACGGGCGAGAAAATATTCCGCGCCACGGCAAGCTGCTGATCGCGGCCAATCATATTTCGGCTTACGATCCGTTTGTGATCGGCTCGCTGGTGCCGCGCGTTCTTTATTTTTTGGCGAAGAAAGAACTGTTCAAAAATCCGCTGTTCACCGCGGTGCTGGGCTTTCTGCACGCCATTCCGCTCGACCGCCGCGAGGCCGCGCACACGACATTCCGGCGCGCCAGCCAATTGCTGGCGCAAGGTGAAGCGGTGCTGCTTTTCCCGGAAGGCACGCGCAGCCGTTCCGGCGAAATCGGTTCTGGAAAATCCGGCGTCGGCATGCTGGCCGCCACCAATCACGCCGATGTTTTGCCGGTTCGGGTTGTCGGTTTGGCGGGTAAAACCGGCTCGTGGTGGCGCCGGCGGCAGATTAAAATTATTTTTGGCGCGGTGATTTCCGTTGCGCCGTTCTTGCAAAATGGAACGGCCACCAAGGAAGTTTATCGCGAGATTGCCAACACCGCGCTGGAGCGCATTCGCGCGCTGGCGGCGGAAGTGGCAGCCTGATGATGGCGATAACCCCTCGACAGCCTTTTAAAACGTAAAAGGTGCATCGGGGCGGACGCGTGTTCTTTCGCAAGCCGCGAGAGAACAGATAAATCAACCCTGTAGGAGGTTTAACTTAACCATGTTTCAACCAATTCAATTCACATCCGCAGTTGCGGAAGCCAACGTGGGTCAAAGCCCCCAGATAGGAGGTGATGCACTCGCCAGGAAAGCCACTCTTGCTAACGGTAAGCTTGGCGCTGTCAAGGTTGTGAGCCAGGATGAGCTTAAAGAAGAGCGTGAGTATTCCGATGAAGATATTCAAAATTTTCAGCGGCTCTACGAAGACACGCTCTCGGAGTTTGTCGAAGGCCAGTTGGTCACCGGCAAAATTTCGGCGATCAACGAAAAAGAAGTCGCGATCGACATCGGCTTCAAAAGCGAAGGCGTGATTCCGCTGGATGAGTTTCTCGATCCCAAAGCCATTAAAATCGGCGACGACATTGAAGTGTTTCTCGACAATGTCGAAGACAAAGAGGGCCAGTTGGTGCTCTCCAAAAAGAAAGCCGATTTCATGCGCGTGTGGGAGCGCGTTTTGAGTGCGCATACAACGGGTGAAATCATCCAAGGCAAATGCACGCGCCGTATCAAAGGCGGTATCGTCGTGGATTTGATGGGCATCGATGCGTTTTTGCCCGGCTCGCAAATCGACGTCAAACCGATTCGTGATTTTGACATGTTCATCGGCAAAATGATGGACTTCAAGGTCGTCAAAGTCAATGAATTGCGCAAAAACATCGTGGTCTCGCATCGCGTGCTGGTTGAAGAATTGATGTCCGAGCAGCGCCAGCGCATTCTCGCGAATCTCGCGAAAAATCAGGTGCTCGACGGCACTGTCAAGAACATTACCGATTTCGGCGTGTTTATCGATCTCGGCGGTGTCGACGGCCTCCTGCACATCAACGACCTGTCGTGGGGCCGCGTCAATCATCCTTCCGAAACCGTGCAACTCGATCAAAAGATCAAAGTCATGGTTTTGGATTTCAATGAGGCGAAAGACCGGATTTCGCTCGGCTTGAAGCAATTGATGCCGCATCCGTGGATCGAGGTCGACAAGAAATACCCGGTGGGCACCACCATTCGCGGCAAAGTCGTCAGCATTTCGGATTACGGTGCGTTCATCGAATTGGAACGGGGTGTGGAAGGGCTTATCCATATTTCCGAGATGAGTTGGACGCAGCATATTCGCCATCCGAGTAAAATTCTCTCCGTCGGCGAAATGGTCGAGGCCAAAGTGCTCAGCATCGATTTGGAAGAGCGCAAAATTTCTCTCGGCCTCAAGCAGTTGGAGCCGGATCCGTGGGACGGCATCGAGCTCAAATATCCGGTCAACTCGCGCCAGAAAGGCATCGTGCGCAATCTGACCAATTTCGGCGCGTTTGTCGAATTGGAAGAGGGCATCGATGGCTTGATTCACATCTCCGACTTGTCGTGGACGAAGAAGATTCGTCATCCCGGCGAAGTAGTGAAGAAAGGCGAAGAGATCGAAGTCATCGTGCTCAACGTTGACAAGGGCAACCGCCGCATCTCGCTCGGCTACAAGCAGACGAAAGACAACCCGTGGGATGAGTTTGAGAACGCCTACAGCGTCCATACCAAAACCAACGGTAAGGTTCTGCGCATGATTGACAAGGGTGTGATTGTCGAACTGCCGGCCATGGTTGACGGTTTTGTGCCGCTTTCCCATCTTGCCAAGCAAAATCTGGCGAAACCCGCGGACGGTTACGCCGTCGGCGACGAGCTCGAATTGGTTGTCATCGAGTTCAACAAAGAGAACAAAAAAATCATTCTTTCCGAGAAGTTAACCAAAGAGCCGCATGGTGATGGTGACGGAAGGAAGAAGAAAAAAGGCAAAGGCAAACCCAATGAAACCGGCGGCGCCGAAGTGAAGTTGACGCCGGAAGAGCTGGAAGCTGCCAATGCCGCGTTAAGCGACTCGATCGTGGCGACCGCGGCGACTGAACCGGCTGCTGCTGCCGAACCGCTGCCGCAAGCGTAACGTTTGAATTTTGCGACGAATCAGCGGGTTGCGAGGCCTTCTCGTCAACCCGCTCGATTCTCTCAAAAAAGTATGATGCTGTGGTGGATGGAGATGCAACAAATTTTTGTTTCCCGCACCCGTCGTTTTATTTTAAGCAGTCTTGGATTTTTATTTCCCGCCCTTGTCTTTAGCCAAATTTCCGAAGAAGAAATTCTCACGTTGCTCGAACGCCAGGAACTGGCGACGGCGCGCGCGCGCATCAATGAAGCCCAGCGCCAACATCCCAATTCCGCCGTTGCGGCTTACTTTCGCGCGATGCTGGAAGAAAACGGTGAAAACGCGCAAAAATATTTTCAGGAGGTCACCACGCGTTTTCGCGGCACGGTTTACGCCGAACGCGCGTTGTTTCGTTTGGGGCAATACCATTTCGCCGAGGGCACTTATGGCCGCGCTCGGCAATATTTCATGAATCTGCTGGAGCAATATCCCCACTCGCAGTTGGCGCCGCAAGCGCGATATTATGCGGCCAAGGCGTTGATGATCATCGGCAATGCGCCGCCGCAGACGCGCGAGGAATTGGCGCGTTGCGCGGAAAAATATCCCGGCACCTGGATGGCAACATTTGCGGCGGAAGATTTGGCCAGATTGGAATCACCGGCCGCCGGCGGTAAAACTAAAGTTCCGGAACCGGCGCCCAAAAAAACGATCGGCGCTTATACCGTTGAACTCAGCGCTTTCGATAAGCGGGAAAAAGCCGTCAGCCAGCAAGCCGTCTTTTCCAAAGCCGGCTACCCCACACAAATTAAAGAAGAACGCCGGGCGCGTAAAGTGTTTTATAAAGTCTGGGTGGGCGATTTTGCCGACCGTAACCAAGCCCAAAAATTTTCCGAAGAGATTCAACGGAAATTCAAAGTTAAATGTCATGTGTTGAAAAGAGGGTAGTTTGGGGCTGGTAGCTGGCTGCTGGTAGCCCGGCAACCAGTAACCAGCAAGAGTAACCAGGAACAAGGAATTTATGCTCAGCGTCCGCCAAGCTTTGGAAACTGCCTTGCGGCAAACAACGCGTTTGCCCGTCGAATCTATTCCCTTGTTGGAAAGTGCGGGCCGCGTGTTGGCTGAAGACGTCATCACCGATGTGGATATGCCGCCGTTTCCACGCAGCACGATGGACGGTTATGCCGTTCGCAGTGAAGATGTTCGCCATGCCCCGGCCCGTCTGCAAGTCGCCGGCATGATTCCGGCTGGCTCGTATCCCAATTTTTCTTTGCAAACCTTGCAAGCCGCGAAAATCATGACGGGCGCACCGTTGCCGCTCGGCGCCGATGCGGTGCAAATGGTCGAAAAAACCCGTGTGCTTGATGACGGAAGCGCTGTCGCGATATTGGAAAGTGTGCCGGCCGGCCATAACGTCTCGCCCTTCGGCAGCGAGGCGCATCAAGGCGAAGTCGTGCTGCCAATGGGCACGTTTATCGCGCCCGGCGTGATTGGCTTGCTGGCCGCCGTCGGTAAAAGCCAGGTTGCGGTTTATCGCGCGCCCGCGGTTGGCATTCTCGCCACTGGTGATGAACTGGTCGACCTCACCGCCAAACCGGCGCTCGGACAGATTCGCAACAGCAATAGTTTCACTTTATATGCGCAGGCGCGGCAGGCCGGCGGCAAGCCGCAGCTTTTGGGCGTGGCGAAAGACACCAAAGCCGATTTGCGCCAGCGTCTCACCACAGGCTTGCAATTTGATTTGCTGTTGGCCACCGGCGGCGTTTCCATGGGCGATCTCGATCTGGTTGAAGAAGTTTTTGCCGAATTCGGCCTGGAAGTTTTTTTTGACAAAATTGCGATGAAACCCGGCAAGCCCGTGGTAATGGCGCGTTCGCCGCGCGGCGGCCTGGTTTTTGGTTTGCCCGGCAATCCGATTTCCGCCACCACCGTCTTCGAGGTTTTAGTCCGGCCCGTCATGCGCAAGATGATGGGCTTTCCGGTGTATCAAAATCAAATGGTGCTGGCCACGCTCACCGAGCCGTTCGTCAATCGTTCCGGTCGGGAGAATTATGCGCCGTCCGTGACATGGTATGAAGAGCGGCGTTTCATGGTGCGACCGCTCAAATCCAAGGGCAGCGGCGATGTGGTGACCTATGCCAAAAGCAACTCTTATCTTATTTGCCCGATCGAGCGCACGGAACTGTCGCCGGAGGAAAACGTTGTCGTCATGCTCCGGCCGGATTTTTTTTATGGGTGATTTAAATTGTGCTTGTTTTCCGTGGTGCGCTTGTTTATCTTAAATTGAATTTGCAATTTTTGCCGCCTGGTTCTTAAGCCGTGTGGATTTTTCTGTTGTTGCAGCCCTTCAACTTGTCGATAACAAATACCACGTTCAATATGCCTTCGAACATTTCAGGTTCACCCGCCTGGCGCCAGCCTTCCTTCTGGAAGTTGGTCTGGAATCTTCCGAAACTTGTTCGCCTGCTCGGCCGGCTTTTTCGCGATGCGCGCGTGCCGGCTTTTGGCAAGCTCGTTTTCGTCGCGTCCATTGCGTATCTGATTTCGCCGATCGATCTCATCCCGGATTTTCTTTTTCCGATCCTGGGCCAACTGGATGATCTCGGCATGTTGTTAGCCGGCCTGCGGTATCTGTTAAATCGAACTCCGCCCAACATCCTTGAGGAGCATCTTGCCGAAATTGGTTAAATGGTCATTCTTTTGGAGTCTTGCTTTCGCTGCCGTGGCCTCCAAGCCGCTTCCTGCGCAGTATCTCTCCAAACTCGAAGTCATTTATCCCCGTGAAGGGTTAACCATCACGGCCACCGACTCCACCTTTGTATTTGGCAATTTTGATTTTCGCCCCTTCGGCGCGGCGTCGATCACGACGCCGGTAAAATTTTCCGTCACCGTGAATGGCATTCCGGCGCGGCTTTATCCGAACCAGACGTATCTGGCAATTGTACCGGTGCGGCCCGGCGCGTTTACCTTTCACGCGGTGTTGCGGCCTATTTTTGCCGACGGCACGGAGGCGGATTCGACCAGCGTTGATCGCAACGTTTTTATTCCATATTATCTCGCCACTTCTCCCG
>JAJVHT010000020.1 GCA_022072515.1 bacterium | reverse complement strand
CTGGTGGCGGCATCGTGCAGCACATTATTGACCTGGGCGTCAAAATAATTTTGCAGCCGCGATTCTTTGTCCAATGCCAATTCTGCTTGCGACAAAACCGGCTCTTTCCACTTATGGTGATCCACAATATGAACGACAACGCGTTCAACATGAATATCGGTGAGATCTCGCATGGTTTTACCCTCCTCAAATTATTTTCCCTATAAACTTTTTGTCTTTTGCAAAGATTACGCCTGCCATAGAATAGCAAAACCAATTCAGCAAAGCAAGACAATCTTATCATTTTACCCCTCGCGAAAATAGCTCTTTGCCATTGCCGCCGGCGCTTGTATGCGGTGTCGAAAAAATGCGGCAACTACAATCGTGAGAATGTAAGGCAGCATGAGAAAAAATTGATAGGGAACTTTCAGACCGAACGCTTGAAACTGAAATTGCAAAGCGGAGGCGACGCCAAACAACAACGCCACCGCCGCCGCGGCGAAGGGACGCCATCCGGCAAAAATGACGATGGCCAGGGCGATAAAGCCGCGCCCGGCCGTCATGCCTTCGATAAACGTGTTCGCCTGCGCGATAGAAAGGTAGGCGCCGGCGAGGCCGCAATAACTGCCGCCAATAAGAACCGCGGCGAAACGCAGCCGTTGCACCGGCAATCCGGCCGCATCAACCGCAGCCGGATTTTCTCCGACCGCGCGCAGATGCAATCCCAAACGCGTACGCGTCAACAGCAGCCACGTGATGGGAATCAGCAGCAACGCCAAATAAACCAGCGCATTTTGCGTAAACAGCGCCGGCCCAATAATCGGAAGCTTCTGCAAGAACGGCACAGGCAAGATCGTAAATGTCGGCGCGGTGATCGTCGCGCCGGTCAGGCCGAAAATTCGGCGTAACAAAACGCCGGTGAGGCCGAGCGCGAAGATATTCAAGCCGGCGCCGGTAATAATCTGATCGGCTTGCGCGCCAACGCAGAATAAGGCAAAGATTGCGGCGCTCAACAATGCCGAGAAAACCCCGGCCACAAGTCCTAAAATTGGTGAGCCGCTAATGAGGGCGACGTACATGGCAAAAAAAGCCGCCACCAGCATCATTCCCTCCAGCGCTATATTAATGATACCGGATTTTTCGATAATGATTTCACCGAGGGCCGCCAGCAGTAACGGCGTCGCCAACGAAATTCCGCTGGTTAAAAGTGAAGTGAAAATTTCCATCATTTTACATTCAGCCGTTTATTCAAAAGCTCACGAAACCAACGGGTTTCAAACAAAACCACAAACAGAATCGTCATGCCTTGAATCACTTCCGCCAGCACGGAGGAAAGCCCCAAATTTCTTTGCAAGGCGCGTGCACCGGATTCGAGCGCGCCGAATAAAAATGCTGCCGGCAAAAGGCCCAGCGGATGCAAACGGCCGAGCATCGCCACGGCAATGCCGGTGAAACCGTAGCCCGGGGAAATATTTTCATAAAGCCTTCCCGTCACACCGGCGACTTCAATCGCGCCGCCGATTGCCGCCAACCCGCCACTCAGTGCGAAGGCGGCGATGATGTGCCGCGAAACGTTAATGCCGGCAAAACGCGCCGCGTGAGGATTCTGTCCGATCACGCGCAGACGAAAGCCGAACGGCAGCCGAAACAAAACGAGCCACAACACGATCGCCAGTAACACGGCGATGATCACGCCGCTGTGCAAACGCGTTCCCGGCCAAAGTTGGGATAGACGCGCCACCTCGGCAAGACGATCTGATTGCGGATAGGTACGGGCGGCTTCTTGCAGCGGCCCGTGCACGGCGTAACCCAGAAACTGCAGCACAATCATATTCAGCATGATCGTGCTGATGACTTCTGAGACGCCATGTTTCTCTCGAAGCCAGCCGGCCAGTATGCCGAGCAATGCGCCGGATAAAAAAATATCAATGGTCGTCAGCAAAAAAAATATCGGCGCAAAAAGATTCGCGGCCTTCACGCCGAAAACGGTAACGATCAATGCACCAGCAAGAAACTGCCCTTCCGCACCGATATTCCAAATACCGGTGCGAAACGACAGGGCGACCGCAAGTCCGGTAAAAACGAGTGGCACGGTTTTGAGCAAAGTTTCACTGAAACGATACGCATCGCCAAAAGCGCCCTCCCAGAGGGTCGAGAAGACGAGAAGGGGGGAATACCCAAAGCCGCTGACGAGCAGCGCGCCAAAACCGCTGGCACTGACAAAAGCCAGCATGGCCGGCAAAAACCATAAAGCCATCTGCCGCAAAATTTCAGTCGGTCGTCGCACTCATCCTCCCGGTCATCCACAACCCGACTTGTGTGGTTGAAGTGGCCGCGGTCGCCCATCCCATCACACGGCCGGCATGCAACACCAGAAAACGATCGCACAAGGCATAAATTTCGTCGAGATCAGTGGAGAACAACAGCACAGCGCCACCGCGCTGGCGCAAATCGAAGAGGCGCTGATGAATCGCCGCGGTGGCGGCCACATCAACACCCCAGGTTGGGTTCATCGCCACCAGGGCGGTGGGATTGGCGCCAAGTGCGCGGCCCAGCAACAGCTTTTGTTGGTTGCCGCCGGACAACTCGCGCAGCTTTTGTTGCGGCCCTTTGCAGACCACATTAAAATCTTCGATCAGCTTCTCCGCGTGGCGTTTTACTTTTGCTGCGGCGAGAAAACCGGCGCGGCGAAATTGCGCGTTATCACTGCTTTCCAACAGCAGGTTTTCAGCAACGGAAAATTCGGGCACAAAGGCATCGGTCAGACGATCCGGGGGCACGAAACCAATCCGCTGACGATGCAACCGAGATTGTGCTTTGTCGCGGTGAAAGTTCCAAACGATGGTTCCGGCATTGGGCGCGCGTAATCCCATAATCGTTTCCGCCAGCTCACGTTGGCCGCTGCCGTCAACACCGGCGACGCCAAGAATTTCACCGGCATGCAGCTCGAATGAAATGTCGTGGACGGTAACATGCCGGCGTTCATGGCGCACCTGGAGATTCGCGACCTGCAAAACAACCGCTGATTTCGATTTGTTCGCGTGATTCACCGCGGCAATGGGTGGCGCGATTTCTCCAATCATGAGGCGCGCCAAATTCTCCGCGGTCGCGGCAGACGTCTCGAGCGTCGCCACATTTTTTCCACCGCGTAAAATCGTGATGCGATTGCTGATCTGCAAGACTTCATCGAGTTTGTGCGTGATGAAGATGATGCCTTTGCCGTTCGCTTGCAATTGCCGGATTGTAGCAAAAAGGGTTTCGACTTCCAGCGGCGCCAGCACGGAAGTCGGCTCGTCGAAAATGATAAAATTCGCCTGCCGGTATAATGCTTTGATGATTTCCACCCGCTGTCTCTCACCGACGCTCAATTCACGCACCGGCGCCGCGGCATCCAACGCGAAGCCGTTGGTGTTGATAAAATTTTGCACCTGCTGCTGCAACGAACGCGGTTCGTAAAAGCGCGACGGTAATTTTCCCAAGACGATATTTTCGGCGACGGTCAAACCCTCGACGAGGGAAAAATGTTGTTGCACGAAACCCAGGCCCAGTTGCATTGCATCGGCAGAAGAGTTTATTTTGGCGGGCTGGTGATCAAAATAAATCGCGCCGGCATCCGGACGATATAGCCCGAATAAAATTTTCATCAACGTCGATTTGCCGGCGCCGTTTTCGCCAAGCAACGCCTGGACTTCACCGGCCTTGAGCGTCAGATCAACGCCGGCCAGCGCGGAAATCGGCCCGAAATGCTTTTGAATGCCTTGCAGCCGAATCTCGCGCACACCAGAGAACGCATGCCGCTTATCTACCATCATGCTTATTAATTCGACATTAAACTTTGCTGGGCACTTTAATCGTTCCGGCAATAATTTGCCGGCGAATTTCTTCGAGACGGGTCATCACCGCCGGGGGAATTTGTGATTGCAACTGCGGGTTGATTTCAAATGAAACCACGCCGTCGGGCATGCCAAGCCGGTATATTTTTCCTTCAAATTTTCCATCACGCACCAACTGGGCCATCTCCACAAAGGCGGCGGGAATGTTGCTCACACAACTGGCGAGAATGTGCTGCGGGTCCACGTCATTCTGATTTTTGTTGGTGCCGAACACCAGGACATTGCGCTCGGCCGCGGCTTGAAAAACGCCGGCGGCAGCAGCGTCGGCGTTGTGAATGAGAAAATCACAACCCTGATCGATCAGCGCCAGCGCTGCTTGTTTGGCGGCGCCGGCGTCTTCCCAATTGCCGATGAAGCTGCGGTTCACTTTGATGTCAGGCTTGACCGATTGCGCGCCGGCTTCGAATGCATCAAAGGTGCTGGTCACCGGCGGAATTTCGATGCCGCCGACCATGCCCAATTTGCCGGATTGGCTCAGCAGCGCCGCCAGCGCGCCGGCGAGATACGTCGCGTGCTCCAACTCGAACACCATTGGCGCGACGTTGGGCCGCACCGTGTTTCCCGAGGTGGTGATGAAAACGGTTTTCGGAAAATTCGGCGCCACCGCCGCGGCCGCGTCTTGAAATTCAAAGCCGTGGCCGAAAACGAGCTGATAACCCTGGCGCGCATAATCGCGAAACGCTTCTTCGAATTCCGACGGTGTTTTGGTTTCAATCTGGCTGATTTGCGCGTGCAGTTCTTTTTCGATGCGCTGCAGGCCTTCGTAAGCGGCCGCGTTCCAGCCGGCGTCGCTCACCGGCCCCGGACTAAGCAACGCGACGCGAAATTGATTCGTTGCCGTTTTTTCTTTTGCGCAGGAAGAGATAAAAAGTAAAACGAAAAATGCAAACAATACTTTTGAAAACAGTTTCATAAATTCTCCAAACGGAATGGGTTAAACCAGAATAATTCCAATCACCCCAACGAATATCACGAAAGCCAGCGCCAACGCCATCTGGCGGCCAAACATTCGCACGCCCAGCAGAAACGCGATCGCGCCTTTCATAAGAGTATTCGATACCGCCGCTAATATAATCGCGCGGGCGGCGGTTGAAGCATCGAGGGACTCGCGCGCCAGTCGGGCAATGGTTAACGTTATGGCATCAGCATCAGGCAAGCCAGCCAGCGCGGCGGTAAAATAAAGCGCCCGGGTGCCGACATAATCCAGCGCCGCTTTGGAAATAAATAAAATCACCACGAAGAGCAGCGCAAATTTCAACGCCGGCGCAATCGAGAACGGGTTGGTGAATTGCACCTCCGTGGTTTGCTGGCGACCGCGCTCCAGATGCCAAAGCCAGCCGGCGGCGATCAAGCCGGCAGCCATCATGCTGGTTAATGGCAAAATGATATGCGGCAGCAAGGTCGCGTTGACAGCGCCGATTTCAATCAACAAACGCGGAAACATCATTGTTGAGGCGATAACGGCGCCCAGCGCCAACAGCCGCGAAAGTTCGAGGTTTTGTTTGCTGCGTTGCGCGAAGCTGACCGTGAGGGCGGTGCTCGAAACCAAGCCACCGAGCAAGCTCATCAATGGTATGCTGCGCTGCGGACCAACGATTTTAACCAGCACGTAACCGGCGAAACTAAGGCCGGTGACCAAAATTACCAGCAGCCAGGTTTCGGCAGGATTAAAAACATTGAGCGGACCGAAAGTCCGGTTTGGCAGAAACGGCAAAATAACGATGGAAATGATCGCAAACTTGAGGGTTGCATAAATATCTTCGTAACTGATTTTGCCGGTCAGTGTTCTGAAACTCGGCTTCAGGGCCAACAGTGTCACCAATGCAATCGTGGTCACACTGGCAAAAAACAATTCCCCGACAGCGACGATGACGCCGATCAAAAAGGTCAGCAGGGCTGAGACTTCGGTGGTGGTGCCGAGCTGCCCCCCGTTGCGGACGCTGAGAAAGTATGAAATCACAATCAAAGCGCCGACGATTAACAAGGCGCCGAACAAAATGAATGGCGAAATTTTCGCGGCCAGATAGCCGGAAATCGTGCCCAGCAACGCCAGCAAGGCAAACGTGCGGTTGCCGGCAAATAACGGTTCGCCTTCGCGGCCTTGGGAAAATTCGCGTTCGATGCCAACCAGCAAACCCAGCGCCAATGCCAAGCCGATTCTTGTCAGTAATTCGATTTCCACGCCTTCAAAATAATAGAAACACGGCAGTTTTGCAAAGGAAAACTTTTTGACAACGAGGCCACCTCGGCTGGTTTTCATTTCACTTATTTTGAAAAGCCCCCCAGCCGTCGGTGGATTTTTTAGTTAGTGAAATCAATTGGGCAGTTTTAACTTTACAATACCAAAACGGGATATTATATTGTCTACCACTTGAATCGGTAAAAATCAGATATCAATTCAGCTTTTTCACCGACCGGACGGTACTGAATAGCCGCAAAATTATAAGGGGAAATTGGGGAGTCGGATTTACCGGATCCTACAGCCACAGTTGTCCGGATACGGCGATCATTTTTTGCAAGAACATGTCGACGTGAAAGGAGACTAGAATGGAAATCTACATCGTCAGACACGCCATTGCGATGGAGCGCGATGAGTGGAGCGGCAGCGATGACAAGCGCCCATTGACCGAAAAAGGCAGGAAAAAAATGGAGCAAATCGCGCGTGGTTTGGCCTCGCTGGAAATCGATTTCACCCACATTTTTTCGAGCCCGCTGGTGCGCGCGCAACAAACGGCGGAAATTTTACAGAAGATTTTGAAGGCCGACCATCTCGACGAAACGGATTTGCTCATTCCCGCCGGTGATCCGGCGGCGCTGATTCCGTTTCTCAACAAATTGCCGGACAACGCGGAGGTGGCGCTGGTCGGACACGAGCCGCACGTGTCGGAGTTGCTGAGTTATTTGCTCAGCGGCCAGCATCAGAGTTTTGCGCTGTTCAAAAAAGCTGCGGTGGCGAGGCTGGGAGGTTTTGCGCCACTACGCCCCGGCCAACTGACGTTACGCTGGTTTTTGGAACCCAATCATCTGGTGGCGATTGGGGAGGCAAAGTAAAAAGCAAAAATCAACTGGCAAAAAAGAAAAACAAATACGATCCGATTACGGCGCAGTTCGACGCGCAAACACGACAGGTCAGAACGCATGAAAATGAAAATCCGCTTCAGCGGCCGCATTTTTTATCGCATGCTCGATTTTGTTGAGAAAATCGGCAATCTGCTGCCCCATCCGACGAGTCTCTTTGCCCTTTTCGCATTGAGTGTGATCATCTTTTCCGGCATCATGGCGGCGTTCGAGTTTTCGGCAATTCACCCTGGCACCGGAGAAACCATCAAAGCCGTGAGTCTCTTGAATGGCGATGGCCTGCGCCGCATCATGACGGACATGGTGAAAAATTTTACGGGCTTTGCACCCTTGGGAACGGTGTTGGTGGCGTTGCTCGGCATCGGCGTGGCGGAGGGTACGGGGTTGATCGGCGCCGCCATCAGGCTTTTGGTGCTCAAAGCGCCGCCGAGTCTGTTAACCGCAGTGCTCGTCTTCGCCGGCATCATGTCCAATGCCGGATCGGAGATCGGTTACGTGCTGTTGGTGCCATTGGGCGCCGTCATCTTTCTGGCCGTTGGCCGGCATCCGCTGGCGGGATTGGCCGCGGCATTTGCCGGCGTCTCCGGCGGATATAGCGCTAATCTTTTGCTCGGCACGGTCGATCCGCTGCTGGCCGGCCTGTCGCAAGAGGCCGCGCGCATCATCGATCCGAATTACTTGGTGAACCCGGCGTGCAATTACTATTTCATGTTCGTCTCCACGTTCGTGCTCACCGCGGCGGGCACCTGGGTCTCGGAAAAAATTGTCGAGCCGCGCTTGGGAAAATACGAGGGCACGGAGAAAGCGATGGAATTGCAGGCGCTCTCGCCGGCGGAAAAACGGGGGTTGAAATTTGCGTTGGTGGCAACGCTGATCATCGTTGGACTTATTTTATGGGCCGTGGTGCCGGCCAATGGCGTGTTGCGCGATCCGAAAACCGGTGATCTTTTGCACTCGCCGTTTCTTTCCGGTATTGTGGCGTTATTGTTTCTTTCTTCAGCCATTGCTGGCATCGCTTATGGTATTGGCGCCGGCACTGTGCGGCAAAGCGCTGACATTGTCAATCCCATGGGCAAGGCGATGAGCACGCTGGGTTCGTACATCGCATTGGTTTTTTTCGCCGCGCAGTTTGTCGCCTATTTTGGGTGGACGAATCTCGGGCTGATTACGGCCGTAAAAGGCGCGGAGTTTCTCAAATCGATTGGGTTTGAAGGCATTCCGCTGATGGTCAGCTTTGTTTTGGTGACGACGAGTCTCAACATGTTTATGGGCAGCGCCTCGGCAAAATGGGCGGTGATGGCGCCGGTGTTTGTGCCAATGTTCATGCTGCTCGGCTACACGCCGGAGCTGACGCAAGCGGTTTATCGCGTCGGTGACTCCTGCACGAACATCATCTCGCCGATGATGTCCTACTTCGCGCTGATTGTATCATTTGTGCAGCGTTATAGCAAAGACGCCGGCATCGGCACCGTGATTGCCACCATGCTGCCGTTTACCGTGACATTTTTAGTGGTGTGGTCCGTTTTACTGGTCATTTGGCTGTTGTTGGGACTGCCGATGGGTCCGGGCGCGGGGTTGTATTTGGGGGAATGATCGTTTGCACCGTTGCGCGTTAAACCGCTGCCTTGGTGAAAACAAAAGCCTTAAACGGCAAGGCCCGTCCGGTTGCTGCAGAGCAACGAGACGGGCCTTTTTGCGGTTAGACAATGCTCACCGTATGCAAGAGATAAAGCAAAAGGCAAACTGCAAACAGATCAGCTCATCCGTTTCCGCAGAAACGCGGGGACTTCATAATCATCCACCGTTTGCGGCTCGACGACGACATCTTCTTCATAAGGCCGGATGACAGGCTCATGCGCGCCATTATTGCCGTTGTGGGCATGGCCGTTGCCGTTAATCGTCTTGCGTTGATAGGTCGGAATATCCAGTTCGGTTAACGTGGTATCGAAAAAACGCGTCGGACGCGCCAACCGCCCGGTGACCGCCGCCCGGCCGTTTTTATGAAACCCGGTCGCAATCACCGTCACCCGCAGTTGATCACCCAGCGCCTTGTCGATCACCGCGCCGAAGATAATATTGGCATCCGGGCCGGCGGCTTCGCAAATTACCGTCGTTGCGTCGTTCACTTCGTGCAGCGTCAAATCTTCGCCGCCGGTGATATTCACCAGCACGCCGAGCGCCCCGGAAATCGAAACATCTTCGAGCAGCGGACTCGAAATGGCGCGTTGCGCGGCTTGCAAGGCGCGCTCGTCGCCGCTCGACATGCCCGCGCCCATCAGCGCGTCGCCCATTTCCGACATCACGGTTTTCACATCGGCAAAATCGAGATTGACCAGGCCCGGCACCGAAATCAAATCCGAAATGCCTTTCGTCGCATGCAACAAAACTTCATCGGCCTGCCGAAAAGCTTCGAGCAGCGGCGTGCCTTTGGGAACCACCGAAAGCAAACGTTGATTCGGAATCACGATCAGCGTATCAACCCGTTCTTTCAGCTCGACGACACCTTCTTCGGCGCGCTTCGAACGTTTGTTGCCTTCAAAGATAAATGGCTTGGTGACAACACCGACAGTCAAAGCGCCGAGATCTTTGGCGATTTCCGCCACGATCGGCGCCGCGCCGGTGCCCGTACCGCCGCCCATGCCGCAGGTGACAAACACCATGTCACTTTCACCGAGCACATCAGCGACGGCCTCGCGATCTTCTTCAATTGCCTTACGGCCAATTTCGGGATCAGCGCCGGCGCCGAGGCCGCGGGTGGTGGTTTTGCCGATTTGCAAACGCACGGAAGCTTTGGAGGTTTCCAGCGCCTGCATGTCGGTGTTCATCGCCACGAAATCAACGCCGCGCAAACCGGCATCGATCATGCGATTGACCGCGTTACAACCGGCGCCGCCAACACCGACGACTTTGATACGCGCCGCCAGCAAACTCGTTTCATCGAAATTGAGTCGGAGGTTCATAGTATCTCCTGTTTGACGGTTAGCCGGTTTGCCAGCTCGCTAGTTTTCCGGTTGCAGATAAACTGCCACACGGGCAAACCAGCCAACGGGCTAACACATGGGTTAAAGTTAGCAACTCTTTTAACTAAATTTTCTCACGCCCGCCCAACGCCGCCAAACCAGCGTTTCATCCGCTCCGCGATTTTATCGAACAGATGCGTCTCACTTTCGACGAGCAGATGATTCGCCGTGGCTTTGTTGTGAAAACCGTACAGCACCAAACCGACGCCGGTGGCATGGTTGGGTTTATAAACGTCGTCGGTCACCGACTTCACGCTATTCGGCTTGCCCAGCTTCACCGGCATATTGAAAATTTCTTCCGCCAAATCGACGATGCCGGGCAACATCGCGCAGCCGCCGGTGAGCACGGCGCCGGAGGTCATCAAATGCACGTAATCAGATTTTTTAATCTCATTGAACGCCAAACTCAAAATTTCTTCGGCGCGAGGCTGGATGATATCGACGAGCACGTTGCGCGAAATTTTGCGCGGCACGCGGCCGCCGACACCCGGCACGTCAAAAACATCTTCACGCTCGTTATCGAGATGAATGGCGCTGCCATGCGCGATTTTGATGGATTCGGCTTGGTCCAATGGCGTGCGCAGACCGTGCGCCAAATCGTTGGTGACATTCCTGCCGCCAAGGCCGACAATGGCGGTATGTCTGATGCAACCTTCGTAAAACATCGCAATATCCGTGGTGCCGCCGCCGATATCCAGCACGGCGACGCCGAGATTTTTTTCATCATCCGTCAGCGTCGAGAAACTCGAGGCGAGCGGCTCGAGCACGAGATCGTGCACGCCCATGCCGGCGCGCTCGATGCAGCGGCAAATATTTTGCGCCGAGGTGACGGCGCCGGTGACGATATGCACTTCCGCTTCCAGGCGCACGCCGCTCATGCCGACCGGATCATCGATGCCGCGTTGATCATCCACGATAAACTCTTGCGGGAGAATATGAATGATTTCACGATCAAACGGCAGCGCCACGGCTTTCGCCGCTTCGATGACACGGCGCTTGTCTTCCGGAGAAATGATGTGATCTTCGCCGGAAACCGCGACGACGCCGCGACCGTTCACGCTGCGAATATGATCGCCCGCGATGCCGGCGTAAACCGATTTGATCTCGACGCCGGCCATGCGCTCGGCTTCTTCTTTGGCGCGCAAAATCGATTGCACGGTGCGGTCCAGATTGATGACGACGCCGCGGCGCAGGCCTTCGGAGGGCGCATTGCCCATGCCGATTATTTTTATTTGATTGTGCTCATCGACTTCCGCGATCAGCGCACAGATCTTGGTAGTGCCGATATCCAGCGCACAAATGTAATCTACGACCATGTAGACCTCCTTCTCCAACTCATTCCGCTACTTTTCCTCATGTTCTGGCTCGATTTTAAAAACTCAAACCGCGGCAGAGTATGAGCACGAGTAGGCGCAAGAGTGAGAGTCATTAAATAAAAAAGGTTGTTTTTAACTCTCTCGGGTTACAATCTGTTTATCGTATCGCAAATCAATCGTTAAAAATTTACCCGAAGCCGGTTTGACGTGTTGCAAAAAAATGAAAAGCCGCTCACATTTTTCCGTCCACCGGTCGGCGCCGAGATAAACCGGAACGCCGCGCTCCATCAAATAAAACGTCAACTGCCCTTTGGCATTGAGATTCACCTCTGAAATGCTGTGATACAGCATGGCGTTGGTCGAGCGCAATTCCGCCAACAACTCGATCACGCGCTGGTTCGCCGGCGCGAGCTGACGGTTTTCCACGGGTTTGAGAAAGGCCGCGCCGGAAAGCACGGGCATGTCAAAAATTGCCTGATCGGTCACGCGACGAGTCGGTTGCAAGCGCGGCAGCACAACGGCTTCGGCATCGACCGGCCACAAGCCGGCATGATTGATTAACGCCAGCGGTTTACGTTCTTGCACGGCGATCAAAACCGTCGAGGGGAAAATGCGCGAGACTTGCACTTTCTGCACAAACGGCAAGGCGGCAACGCGCTGCGCAATCGGCGCGAATTCCACATCGAAAATCGAACGCGCCATCGGCACTTTGGCAGCGGCGATCACTTCCGGCTCGGTCAACGCCTTGCAGCCGGTCACCATCACTCTTTGTACACGAAAACCGGCATCACGATGGACCCAGCTTCCTAATTGTAAACCGGCCAGCAACAGCGCCGTCGAGAAGAAAAAAGTCTTGCCGTATTTTTTGATGGTCATGATAGCAACTCCTTCAAATCCACTCGTTTACTCTTAAGCTTTCTCTTTCTCGCTTTTCATTACCAATAGCAAGGACATGAACAAGATTGGAACGCCGCTCCGAATTATTTCCATTCAAGCAAAGACAAACACATTTCAGCAATCGCATCCGCCGCCTGCGGGCGCGCTAATTTTTTCGCTGCGGCTGCCATTGCTTGACGCACCGGCGGCCGTGTGGCTAATTCATGCACGTGCGCGAACAACTTCTCCGCGGTCAATTCTTTTTCAATCAGCACACGGGCGGCGCCGGCTTGTTCCAAGGCGCGCGCGTTAAACGTCTGATGATCCGCCGTGGCAAACGGGAACGGCACCAGCAACGCGGGCAAACCGCAGTTGGTTAGTTCAAAGATCGTCGAAGCGCCGGAGCGACAGAGCACAACATCTGCCAGCGCATACGCGGAAGCCATATCGTCGATATAGGGCACAACTTTCACATTGCGGTAAGTCGTGGCGCTCGCCGCAAATCGCTCAAAATTCTGCGGGCCGGTTGCCCACAAGATTTGAAAATTTTCAATCGTGGCCAGACGCGGTAAAATCTCCAACACCAGTTCATTGATTCGTCGCGCGCCTTGACTGCCGCCGAACACCAGCAGCGTGACACGATCGACTGTTAAATTCCATTTGTTTGCCGCCGTGGCGCGCTGGCCGCCGGCCAAATTGGCGCGCACCGGATTGCCGACGACGCGCAGATGGGTTTGCTTGCGAAAGAACTTTTTGCTTTCCGCAAAACTTAGAAAAACGATATTGGCGCGCTCGCCCCACCAGCGGTTCACTAATCCCGGAAAATTATTTTGTTCCTGCACGACAAATTTTCGACGGCTCAACCACGCCGCGAGCAAAGCCGGGCCGCTGACGTAACCGCCGGTGCCGATGATCAGATGCGGCGCGAATTCCTTAAACAATTGCAAACATTGCCATACACTTTTCAACAAATAAAACGGCACGAGTAAATTGCTCAACGTCAGCTTGCGTAACAGACCGCGCACCGGCACCAACTCCAACCGCTGGCCGAGCGCCGGAATGACGCGGGCTTCCAGACCACGCGCCGTGCCGACGAAAACACATTGAAAATCTTGCACACGGCGTTGCAACGCTTCGGCAATGGCGATGGCCGGGTAAAGATGTCCGCCGGTGCCGCCACCGGCAAAAACGACGCGCAGTTCTGGCATAATTTTAAATTTGCCGTCCGGGCCGTGCTCGCATCAGATGAACTTCATAAATTTCTAAAACTGACGGCCCGGACGGACTGAATTATCGTTTCCGATCCCTGAACCAGGGCACGGTGGCCAGCGGGATCATTTTCATATTGTTCTTGTGCGCCGAGCGATTGCCGGTATATTGCGAGATATTCAACAACACGCCGATGCCGAACAAATTCATCATCAACGCCGAACCGCCGTAGCTCACGAACGGCAACGGGATGCCGGTCGTCGGCAGCAAGTGCGTCACCACGCCCGTATTCACCAGCGCATACAAGCCAATCGCCGAGGTCACGCCAATCGCCGTGAGCTTGCCGGCGCGATCCGGGGCGCGATGGGCGATGTGAAAACCGCGCCAGATGATGATGAAGAACAAGAGAATGACCATGAGCGTGCCGAGCAAGCCAAGCTCTTCGCCAACAATGGCCATAATGAAATCCGTGAACGGATCAGGCAGAAAGAGCAGCTTTTGCTTGCTCTGCCCCAGGCCGACGCCAAACACGCCGCCGTTGCCGAGTGAGATCAACGATTGGCGCACTTGCCAAGCCGGCTCGGCATTGCCGAACATGGATTCGATGAACGTTTCGACGCGGCCGCGCTGGTAAGCGACACGCCACAACATCGACACGGCGGATAAAACGGCGCCAAAGACGAGAAAGAACAAATGGCCGAGTTTAGCGCCGGAGACAAACAACATGATCAAAGCCGTTGTCGCAATGGCGAGCGCCGTACCTAAATCCGGTTCCAGCGCAACGCCCAGAACGACGGCGCCGATCAGAATCAGTTGCGGCAACAGGCCATCGACAAAATTTTCCGGATCGATATCCGGTTTGGTCAGGTTGCCGGCGAGATAAAAAATCAGTGTGTACTTGGCTAATTCCGACGGTTGAAATTGCAGCGAGCCGAGCATGATCCAGCGGCGCGAGCCGCGAATCATCCAACTCTCGGGCGCGAACAGCAGAAACACCAGCAGCGCCAGCGCCAACCAATAGGCCGGCGGCGAGTACGACAACACGCGATGATAATCGACGCGCACGATGAAAAACATGATCACCAGCGCAATGGCGACGCGGATGAGCTGCCGTTTGAGAAAGAACGCACTGTCTTCATATAACCGTTCCGCGCGGGCGGAACTGGCGGTATAAATAAAAAAAATACTAAAGAGCAACAACACCATGACGGTGGTGAGTAAAGTCAAATCGATCTCCGAAAACTGGAGACGTTTAGTCGACGAAGCTTTTAAATCTTTGAGGGACATCGAATCGTTGCAGCTTCCTTAAATAAGCTGGAGACCAATAAATGGTGTCAGTAAAATTTTTCATCGCGCGACGGACTTGATTCTTTTCTCGACCACATTTTGATTGACCGGCCACCCGCAGGTGGCCGGTCAATATTCACCATGACCCAAAGCTCTTTGCAAATAAACCATCCGAATGATTTCAACGAATCTTAAACGTACTCAGACTCAACAGCGCCAGCAGAATGCCGATAATCCAAAAGCGCACGACAACCTGGGGCTCGCTCCAACCTTTCAATTCAAAGTGATGGTGCAACGGCGCCATGCGAAAGATGCGCTTGCCGCCCGTGCGTTTAAAATACCAAACCTGCAAAATCACCGACAGCGTTTCGGCGACGAAGACGCCGCCAATGATCACGAGCAGCAATTCTTTTTTGAGCAAAATGGCCACCGTTCCCAGGGCGCTACCCAAGGCCAAAGAACCGGTATCGCCCATGAAAACTTGCGCCGGATGCGCATTGAACCACAAGAACCCGAGCGCCGCCCCGCCAAGCGCCGCACAATAAACCGTCAATTCACCGGCGCCGGGTAAATACAGAATATCCAAATAATGGCTGAAATCCGTGCGGCCGGAAACATAACTGATCACCCCCCAGGTCATGGCGGAAATCGCCACCAAGCCGACGGCCAGGCCGTCTAATC
The DNA here is from genome assembly GCA_022072515.1 of bacterium. Taxonomy (GTDB): domain Bacteria; phylum Zhuqueibacterota; class Zhuqueibacteria; order Zhuqueibacterales; family Zhuqueibacteraceae; genus Zhuqueibacter. The sequence goes on along the minus strand of JAJVHT010000020.1, from coordinate 13,742 downwards.
CGTCCGTCAGATTGACCGAGTTGCTCGTGGCGGTAATGATAAAAACCACAATCAGAACGTACGGAATATAATTGAACGGATATTCCAAGCGAAAACCCAAATCCAGCTCGAAGGCTTTGACGAAGGGCACGGTCGTCAACGTTGAAAAGTCTTTAAACTGTGGCGCAAAAAAAATCACGCTGCCGAGAATCAAGCCGAACAAGACTTGTCCGACAATTTTGTACCGGCCATAAAGTCCCTTCGGCCACTTTTTAATCACCTTCAAATAATCGTCGAGGAAACCCACCACGCCCATCCACACTGTTGCCAAAACCACCAGCGCCACATAAATCGTTGCCTGCGCCCACAGCAGCGTCGGCACAATGGCGGCGGCGAGAATAATCAAGCCGCCCATCGTCGGCGTCCCCTGTTTTTTCAGATGCGTTTGCGGGCCGTCTTTGCGCACTTCTTGGCCAATTTGCTTTTCGCGCAGAAAGCGAATGAGGCGCGGACCCAGAAAAACGCTGATGAGCAACGCCGTCATCGCCGCAAACGTCGCGCGAAACGAGATGTACTGAAACAAATTGAACCCGGTGATGTACTTGTGCAACGGGTACAGCAAATAGTAGAGCATGCTGATTCCTTTTTCCATGCACTTACTCTTACTCTTTCTCTTACGCCTGCTCGCCGTTAAAAAAACGAGTAAGAGTATGAGTTCGAGTATGAGTAAGAGATACGCTAGACAACTACCGGCAGTTTTTCTATGACTTCCTCCATCGCCATGCCGCGACTGCCTTTGAGCAAGATGAGGTCGCCAGCGCGAACGGCGCGACTGAGGGCTTCGCCGAGCTGAGCCTTGTCGTCAAAATGCTCCGCCCATTTCGCTTCTCCCACCGCTTGTACCATCCGCTTCATATGCGGACCATACGCAAAAATGGCGTGAATGGCAAGACGCGCCACCATCACACCGATTTCTTCATGCGCTAAAGGCGCCGCTTCGCCCAGTTCGAGCATGTCGCCCAATACGGCAATGCGACGGCTGTTGCCCGGCACCGGCATCGTGGCCAAAAATTCCAAGGCCGCGGCCATCGATTCAGGATTGGCGTTGTAAGCATCATTGATGATGGTCAAAGCGCCACGTTGCAAAATCTGCATGCGCTTCGCCACCGGCGGCGTACCGGCTAACGCGAGACGAATCTTTTCCGGCACGACGCCGAAATGCTCGCCCACCGCCACGGCAGCCAGTGCGTTAATCGCGTTGTGCGTGCCGGGAATGGCGAGGTGAAGACTCTGCTTTTGCCATACGAGAGTGACACAACCGTTTTCATCAACGCCGGTGATCTGCCCTTGCACTTGCGCCGGTTGGTGCAGTCCGTACGAGATGGCTTTGGTTTGCGACGGCAAAACCGTTTTTAATTTCGGATCATCGGCGTTCAAAAAAGCGACGCCGTCGTGAGCATGCAAATATTCAAACAGCTCGCCCTTGGCTTTGGCAACGCCGCCGAGCGTTTTAAAAAATTCGATATGCGCGCGACCGACGTTGGTGATCAAACCGTAATTGGGAGCGGCAATTTCACAAAGCCGCGCAATTTCGCCGTAGTGATTCATGCCCATTTCGATAATCGCCAGATCATGGTGCTGCTGCAATGCGGCCAGCGTAATTGGCACACCGAGGTGATTGTTCAAATTGCCCGTGGTTTTATGCACGGCCTGCTTTTGCGCCAACACATTAGCGACCAATTCCTTGGTGGTGGTTTTGCCGTTGCTGCCGGTGATGGCGATCACGGTTTTGTCCCACCGCTGCCGAATCGCGTGCCCGATTTGTTGCAACGCCAACAGTGTGTCTGCAACCACCAGCAGATTTTCCGGTGCGCCGGTTTGCGCCGCTAACCAACTTTCTTCAACGATGGCGGCCAGGGCGCCGCTTGCCAAAATCGCAGCGGCGAATTGGTGGCCGTCGAACTTTTCACCGCGCAACGCGACGAAAATTTCACCGGCACGACACGTTCGTGAATCCGTCGCTAGCCCAAGTGGGTACCGTGCTAATCTGTCGTTATTCCCGACGAAGCGCGCCGCCTTACCGCACGCTTGCAGCACTTCGCCGAGCGTTAAAATGAGCGCCATCGACTCTTGGGATAATTGGATTGCTGGATATTTGGATTAATGGGGTTTGGGATTTTGTAAGATTCCAACCATCCAATCCGCCATCACTCCCGCAATCCATTTTTAGTGCACCACCGCCGGTTTTACCGCCGGGATCGTTGCCTGGCATTCGATTTCGCAACGCATGCCCGGAGTGATTGCCGTTCCGGCGCCCGGATATTGGCGCACGACACGGCCGCTGCCGTTGACCATGGCTTCAACTTTGAGCCATGACAATTTTTGCAACGCGTCGCGCACCGAGAGGCCAACGAGATTCGGTATTTTCTTCGCGGCCGTTGCCGGCGATTTTTCGACTTCGAACAAATTCAGCGTAATGGTGGCACTCGGCGCGACGCGAGAGCCCGGCGCGGGATTCTGATCCATCACAAAATCGCCCTGGCCTTCCCGCTCAACATCGAGGCCGAGCTTTTTCAAAATGGCCGCGCTGATGGCCGCGGATCGGCCGGTCACATCCGGCACCACCACGGTTTGTGTGTCGGTGGTTATCATGTCAGTTATTTTCTCCGCCTCACTATTATGTTCCTTGCCTGAGGTCGTCGTGATGATGCGTTCCGCGATTTTTTTAAACGTTGGCGCGGCGACAAAACCGCCCCAATACGTCGTGCGCGGATTTTCCAACATCACAAAGATTAAATACCGCGGTTCATTCGCCGGCAAAAAACCGACGAAAGAGGCGAGGTAATCGTTGCGCGCATAGCCACGGCCGCTTACGAGCGACTTATGCGCCGTGCCGGTTTTTCCCGCGATGCGCATGCCTGGAATCGCCGCGGTCTTCGCAGTGCCGTGATCAATCACGCCTTCCAATAAGTTCGCCATCAAATTGGCCACCGGTTTGGAAATCACGCGCCGCACGACTTCCGGTTGCGTGAAGCGCTTGCTTTCTCCGGTCGGCTCCACCCAACCGGCCAAGATTTTGGGCTTGAGCAACAAACCGCCGTTCGCCAACGCCCCATACGCCATCACCATTTGCAACGGAGTGATCGCCACTTCGTAGCCATATGCCATCGCCGCCAAAGAGAAACCAGACCATTCCGCCGGATTTTTCAACACGCCGTTGACCTCGCCCTCCAATTCCAGGCCGGTGCTCATGCCGAAGCCGTAATCGCGTGCATACTGAAAAAATTTTTCCTTGCCCAGAATACGCGCCAGCTTAACCGTGCCAATGTTGCTCGAAAACGCCAGCACGTCACGCACCGGCAGATTGCCGTGCGGCTCGTGATCGCGCACGGTTTCACCGGCGATAGGGAAAGCGCCGTTTTCACAAAAAATGATGTCATCCGGCGTGCGCTTTTTTTCTTGAAATATTCCGGAGAACGTCACGAGCTTGAACGTTGAGCCCGGCTCATACAAATCAGTAATGGCGCGATTGCGCATGATGCCCGTCGAATAAAGCGCCGGCAGGTTCGGATTGAAACTCGGCTCGCAGGCCATCGCTAAAATTTCGCCGTTCCGGGGATCGGTTATAATCACGATGCCGGAACTGGCGTCGAACTGTGCCATTGCGCGGCGCAACTCTTCCTGGGCGACGGTTTGGATGATGTAGTCGATGGTGAGAATCAACGCTTTGCCGTTAACTGGCGGCACCTCCGGAATGCTCACCTCGGGCAAAACATTGCCAATCGCATCCCGTTGAATCACTCGGCGGCCATTGACGCCGCGCAAGAGCGAATCACACGCCATTTCGATGCCGGCAATGCCATGGTTATCAACATCAGTGTAACCGAGCACGTGCGCGGCGCTCTCATCGTGCGGATAACGGCGGCGCGCGTCTTTTTCCAACCGCACGCCGGACAATTTGAGCTCGCGAATTTTTTGCGCCTGATCGGGATCAACGCGGCGACGCAACCAGACAAAATTGCGGTCGCCGCTCATTTTTTCGCGCACCGCCGCCGTCGTTTCGCCCAACAGCGGCGCTAATTTTTCAGCATATGCTGCCCGGCTCTTCACCTGCCGCAAATCCACGCCGACCGAAACGCACGCTTCGTTGACGGCGAGAACATTTTGCTGGCGATCGTAAATCAAGCCGCGTTGCGCCGGCAGCGGAATTGTGGACAGATGTTGTACTTTGGCCAGCTTCTGATACTTTTCGCGTTGCCAAACCTGGATGTACAGCAAGCGCACCACGATAACAGCGCCAAAGCACAGAAAAAAAATCTCAAGAGCGAACATGCGCCAATCACGGCCGGCGTCTTTCGCTTGCGGATTTCTTAACTTGAGGGCGGCGTTGCCGCTTTTGGTCAGCCTTGTGGTGGCCATCTGCTTTAAAATTTATTTTCGTTATGCTGTTGTTTCGTTGTGCAATTCAGGAGCGCGACAAAACGCCGGACGCTTCGTTCATTCTTCGTCAATGAGAATCGTCTGCTGCGGAACGGCGACGAGTCCCAAGCGCTGCGTTGCAATTCGCGCGATCCGGCCATATCCGGAGAGCTGCTCCAACTGAATGCGCAATTTGCCATTCTGCTCGGTAAGCTGGAGGCGCTGCGCTTCCAACTGCGAAATTCCGGCGGCCAATTCATTCACGCTGACGCGCTCCCAAATCAGGAATAAACCGAAAAACAAAAAGAACGAAAACGGCAACAGCAGAATCAAGCTGCGTTTGATTGCCGCCGAGTTGAGTTCCGGCTTCGGCGCCGCCTGACGCGCCGCTTTGGGTTTGCGCGCGCTACTGCTGGAATTCGCTTTCGACGGCGCGGCCGGCGCTGGCGCGGACTTGATCAGCGCCGCCATCGTTTTATTGGCCGGCGGAGAAACTTTGGAAATACGTTTGTTCATGCGATAACCAAGCGCTACGCGCCCAATTTTTTCGCCGCGCGTAAGCGCGCACTCCGCGCCCGGCTGTTGGCGGCAATTTCTTCCGGACCTGGCACCAGCGGTTTCTTGGTCAATATCGTTAATTGCGATGGCTTGCCGCAAACACAGGCCGGAAATTCCGGCGGGCAGGTGCAGCCTTTCTCTTCTTTTTTAAAGAATTGTTTCACGAGCCGATCTTCCAACGAATGATAACTGATGACAACCAGCCGCCCGCCCGGCCGCAGGGCGGCTAACGCACTCTGTAAAAATTCGCTCAACGCGCCCAGCTCGTCGTTCACCGCGATGCGCAGCGCTTGAAAAATGCGCGCGAGTGATTTAATTTGATGCGGCCCTTTGACGACGCTTTGCACGATCTGCCGCAAATCATTCGTACTTAGCAAGGCGCGCTGCGTGCGGTGTTGCACGATGGCGCGCGCAATCCGTCCGGCTAACTTCTCTTCTCCGTATTCGCGAAAAATCTTTTTCAGCTCTTCCTGTTCTAAAGTCGCGAGCAAACCGGCGGCGGTGTGCGGCAGATTGGGATTCATCCTCATATCCAACGGCCCGTCAGCAAGATAGCTGAATCCACGCTCCGGCCGATCAATCTGCCGGGAACTCACACCGAGATCCGCCAAGATTCCATCCACTTTCGTCACGCCAAGAGAACCCAACAGTGAGAGCAACGCCCGAAAATTGCCCTGCACCGCTTGAAAGCGCTCGCCCTCTTTTCGCAGCCGTGCTTGCGCCCGCGCCAAGGCTTCGCCATCGGCGTCGATGCCGATCACCCGCAACTCTGCTCCTCCCTTCGTGAGCAGAGCCGCGGTGTGGCCGCCATCGCCGAGTGTGGCATCGACTAAAATCTGCCCCTTCGCCGCGAGCAAGAATTGCAACACCGGTTCAACCAAAACCGGCGTATGAAATCGTTCTGAGCTTTCATTCATGGCCGCTGATAATCGAGAGCATGGCATAAACCCTCAACTTCTGCTCTGCACTTTGCCCTCCGCTCTCTGCCCTCCGCCCTCCACCATTCGCCCTGCCGTCACAAATTGATCATTAACGGCAGGATTCCATATATCAAAAAAATCGCCCATGCCGACATAACGTATTTCTTTTTGTATTTGGGCGATCTCCAAAAATTCCGCGGGAATATTGACACGGCCCTGCGCATCGAGGCGAAGTTGTTGGCACGACGCGAGAATATTCTGCATGTGGTAGATGCCCTCTTCATTCTCTTCATCAAATTGCGAAGCCATCGGCAGGATTTTGTCGCGGAAATAGGTGGCAGGATAAGCGCGAATGAACCGAGCATTCGGCTTTTCAAAGAGTCGCAGCACCAAAGTCTGCATATCACGTAGCTGCATAATCTCGCGAATTTTTGCCGGGATAGCAGCGCGGCCTTTATCATCCAGCGTCAAATGATAACGACCGTAGAATTTTGGAATTGTTTCGCCTATATCAACCACGGTCCTTTTCCTTACAGGCGTTACCATAGGGTGTGGTGAAAGCTCCCATACTCTCCCACTTCTCACTATTTTTCACCACTTTCACCCATATAATAATGTTTTTCATATTTAAAGTCAAGTATTTTTTTCAAAATATGTGATTTATTTTATTTGAGTTTCTGTCATTATTAATTTAAAGGGTTCAAAAGTTCACCTGTATTTATTTTTTTTAATTTGGTGAACATAAAATATCTAAAAATAAGGTTAGATGGGTGGGGCTATGAAAAAGGTATCAGTAAAAAAAATGCCACGGTTGCACGCCGTGGCATTTCATTCAAATACAAATCCGCTGGGGCCGCTTAAATTTCATTTTCTTCTCAATTCGTCGCCTCCACTGACTTTTCTGCTTGCTGCGGCTGCGGCCGGCCAACGTGCAGATTGTTGTAATTCAAACACGCATTGAACAGCAAGAAAAACTCGCCTTGCGTTTCGTGCCGCCACATCGGATTGGTGGCAAAAAAAACCACGTGCCCTTTGCCCACCGGCGCGTCGATCACCAGCGGGCGATTGACGATTTCATTGCCGTTCTTGAGCATGCCGCTGATGAGCAGGTTCTTTTCGGATTTGGAGAAGCGCAAAATCGCGCGCGGCAGCAGAGAATCCGGCAGCACCAAATTGCGCATAAATTCACGCTGATCGTCGGTGAGCGGCGCTTCTTCACCGGGCGGGGTTTTCTCCGGTGGCAACGGCTCGGCCACCGGCCGGCCTTGCGGAATGTCCTGCTCATCTCTGCCGCCGCGACCGGTGGGACGCGCCGCCGGTTCATCGCCACCACCGCCTCCTCCACCCCGACTAATTTGTAAAATCGGCGATTGATTGAAATACACTGCCAGACTGTCACCATAACCGTAACGAATCGGGCTCATATCCTCGTTGAAATAGGCTTGATAGATACTGCCGCGCGCTTGCAATTGTCGCGGCTCGACGGACACCACGCCTTCGGTCAAGCCGTATTGAATCGGAATGTTGCAAATGCTGGTGATCGGAATGAACACGCCGCCGTCTTCCAAAAATTTCCGCAAGTGCGTGAGTCCCTGCAAGCCCATGCCGCCGCGCATATCCTCGGTTTCATCGACGCCAAGATTCGGGGTCAACGCCGTCTTCTTCCACGGAATCGGCTCGCCGCGCAACGGCAGGCCGTTCACAATGCGTTGCGCCGTGCCGCCGAGCGGCGGGAAAATGATCACGTCATATTTCGCGCGCAAATTCGGCGTGTCGCGAACCGTGTGATCGGAAATATACGCATACGGAATTTGTAAACGGTCAAACGCGATGCGGAACCAACCTTCGTTTTGCGTGTTTTGCCACGTGTGCAAAATGGCGATGCGCGGCACCGCCATTTCGTGTGTCTGCACCTCCGGCATTTTGTCCACGGCATGTGCGGTGAGTCCGAGGTCCGCAGCCGCCTGCCTGAGGCGTTGTGACAAATCTTTCGGCGCATTTTGAGTAGGGATGATAAATGTACCGGCGGAAAATTTCAAATCACCCGAATTAAAACTTTTTTGTGCGGCCAGCATTTTTACCTCTTTGAGGCGGAAGCGCAACGTCATCAGCGTATTGTCGGTGTTGTGATTGATGAGATACGCCGCCGGCTGCGCCGACGAGAGCGCGACGACTTTTCCTGCAACTTTGGCGTCACTCGTCAATAGCGTCATCGCTTTGTCGAGAATCGTGCGGTCGGTGACGCGCACGGTGCGAACATTGCGCAGCGGGCCGAAAGTCCAGCCGGTATCGTCATACGGGCGCGGGTCATCGGGGTTGTAATATTGTTTGTCCAGCAGCATATCGACGATACGGCTGTATGGCTGATCCATGCGAATGACGTAACTGCCCGCCGGAAATCTCCCTTCTTTCACGGTGCTGCTGCTGTCGGTGCGATGCACTTCCGCGCCGTGCAGGCGCAGCAAATTCACTAACTCAGCGCATTCCACCGGCCGCGGCTCATCCGCTGGAACCACCCACGCCGCCGGGCCTTCCGTCGTGGCTTTCGCCACCGAACGCTTGCTCTTCAAATAAAAATTTTCAAGAAAGCGCGCTTTGTTGTTGGCGAGAAAATTCATTGCCAAAAGCAGGCCGCTTTGCTGAAGATTGATGTTGTTGCGCATCGACCATTTAACTTTTGGCAATGGCGGATTGGGCCGATACCACGCGCGATTGGTTTGCGCCGGCTGCAGCTTGCGCTCGCGCGTGTCGGCGCCGCCATTACCAAACGTTTCATAAAAGCGGCCGATGGCATTGTGGCCGTTCGCGGCGTAGAACATGTAATTGCACGCCCAGCCGTCGTAGAAACCGTGCGTCCATACGCCGGGCACACCGCGCTTGGTCATTTCGGTGACTTCCCAATGCGCCAGCATTTGCCACTCATCGACAAGAATGGGATCGAGCCACGCGTTGTAAGGCCCCGTGCCAGTGGAAGTATAAAGATACGGTATCGACTCGTGCAGATCATGCAAAATGGTCGGATGCCAGTCGAGAAATGTTTTCATGATATTGCGCGAGAGTGCCAGGGAGAGCGCCATGCCGTCACGGTTGTTGTCGTGCGCCACATATTTGCCCCAATAGAGCAGGCTTGGCGCATTCGCTTTCGAATAGGCTTTACGATAGTTGTAAATGTCTACCATCCGGTCGCGGCCATCGGTTTCCACCACCGGCGTGAGCATGACGATGATATTGTCGCGAATATTTTTGATCGCCGGCGTTTCATCGACCGCGAGCCGATACGCCAGCTCCATCAGCATTTCCGGCGAGCCGGTTTCAGGAGAGTGAATGCTGCCGGTGGCCCAATACATCGGCTTGGCTTCGTTGAAAAGCTGTTTGGCCTGTACCTCGGAAATTTTGCGCGGATCCGCCAGTTTCGCCGTCATTCCTTTATATTGATCGAGCTGCTGAATCGTCTTTTCATCCGCGATGGCGACGAGCAGCATCTCGCGGCCTTCTTCGGATTGGCCCATCGAAAAAACTTTCACGCGCGACGAAGCCTTCTCCAACTCGCGCAGGTAGCGGTAAATGTCTTTCGTGTAGGTCAATTTCTCCGGTGTGCCAATGACGTACCCCAAAACTTTCTCCGGCGTCGGCACTGTGGCCGAAGCCGGCAGATGATCCACCAGCTCGGTGAGAAAATACGGCTCAGTGGTGTACGCTTTGATTTTAGCGGTATAGTTTTCATCGAGCGATTGGGCAAACGAGAAACTCGTCAAGAAAACGAAGAAAAGTCCAACGCTGCAACAAAGACTGAGGGTGGAACGGTGAGTGAAATGGGCGGACGAATTCACAACAGCCTCCTTCCTCTTCAGGGTTTAAAAAATGCGATTAAAAAAATTCACCGCGTCCGGGGATGGTTAGCTCGAATATTGCCAAGCGGGTGCAATTTGTTAAATTGTCGTGGGAAAGTCAAGAGGATTCTTTGTCGCCTCTGGGGTATCCATGATCTTCGCCTGACCAGGGATGGTGATCTTCTCTACGGCCTCAACGATGGTTTTGCCTTTGATCAAAATCGTGACATTCTCGCGCAGGCTGCTGCTCTTGCCATCGAATAACTTTCCCGCTTTGATGCAGGTATATTCTTCCTGCGCATGAGCCGCTTCGAGAAAGCAGAGCAACGTCGAGAGAAAGGCAACTATCACAATTCTATTTTTCAACATCCCTTCACCTTTTAAAGGGCAGAATAAAGGTTCGGCAGAATGATTGAAAATTATTCTGCCAAATAATCATTCTGCCTTTTGGTTGCGGCGAATGCTGCGTTAGGTTCCACTTTTTCGACCCACGATCAGCGTCGTGCCAAAATGCGTGTCTTTGCTGATGAGGTTGGATAATCCCGCCTCTTCCATCCAACTCCGCACCTCTGCTTCTGTATAGGTATCCCCCGCTTCGGTACCCACCAGCATGTTCAACGCAAAGAGCGCACCGTGTGCCGGACTGGTACGATCCGCATTCATGATAAAATCTTGCACGACGATTTGCCCATTCGGATTCACCGCCTCTGCGCATTGGCGAATCAATTGGCGATTTTCTTCGACGGAATTACTGTGGATGATGGCCGAGAGAAACACCAAATCGAAGCCGCTGCCGAGATCATCAATCAAGTAATCGCCGGCGACGGTTTTGACTTTGTCGGCCAATCCTTCTTGCACGATATAATTTTGCGTGAGCGACACAACGTTCGGCAGGTCAAAAACCGTGGCGGTGATTTCTGCTGTCGCGCGCACAAAGGCCATCGCAAACGCGCCGGAGCCGCCGCCGACATCCAGCACGCGAGCAACGCCGGAGAGATCTAACCGCGCCGCCACTGCCGGCGCCTGTTTCCTGGCGCGGTCGTGCATCGCCGCGATGAAGGCGGTCAACCATTTATCGCCACGCTCATTCACCGGCGGTCTGCCGACGGATTGGCCTTGCCGCACCGCCGGCGTCAGCGTGCTCCACGTATCCCAAAGATGCACGGTGTGCATCAAACCCGCCATATACTCGGGCTTGCCTTGCACGAGAAAACGCGCCGTCTCTACGGTGTTCGAAAACTTGCCGTCATTCTTCTCCAACAAGCCGATGGCACAAAGCGCATTCATCAAGCGGTCCGTGGCACGCCGGTCCGTTTTTAATATTGCGGCGACTTCGGCGGAAGGTTTTTTCTCATCGCCCAGCGCGTTAAACAGGCCCAGTTCGTATGCGGTAAGCAGAACGCGGCTGCGCTGAAAGGCGTAGGCGATATCTCTGATACTGTCCGGCAAAAGATGATCGTTTGCTGATGATTTATTCTGGCTCATGGCAGTTCTCCTCAAACATTAAAAAAATTTTCGTAACTATTCAGCTATTTCACCGCCCGGGCGCTTATTTTTGATATTTGTTTTATCGCGCCATTTATTTTTGTACACCGATTTGAGCGCCCGGGCGGTACTGAATAGTTACAATTTTTCAACTGAATTACCACCCCTTCTTTCTTTCCATCGCCTTCGCTTTAATTTCCGCGGCGATGTTCGGATAATTGACGAGCACGCGGTCGAACATTTCTTTGTCGAGCCGGTAGAGATCGCAATAGCTCACGGCGCGGACGCAGGCGGTGCGCGGTTGGCTGAGCACCAACGCGATCTCGCCGAAGAAATCGCCCACCGTAAGCGTGACATAAACCATGTTGCCATCTTTGGAAACAACTTCGACGGTGCCCTGGGTGATGAAGTACATATCGCGGCCCAATTCTCCGGCTTTATAAATGTAATCGCCCGGCGTAAAAATGACCGGCGTCATTTGCAGCGCAATTTCCCGAATGAACGCGTCACCCGCACCTTGAAACAACGGCACCGTCTCGATAATATCCCGCTTCAAAAAGAGCGACACATCGGTCCGCAAGCTCGGCGGCAATGAAAAAACCACGTTGGACTCGTCAAAGCTCATCCGCTTTTCCCAGAGGTAGGCGTAATAATCACGAATGCGTTTTTGCAGCGGCGGCGGAATGTTCCGATAATTCATGAACGCCGTCAATTTTTCCACATTGGCCAGATGCTGGGCTTTGGCAGGATCGATATTAGCCAGAATGCTGGCAACATTACCAATGATGTAGCCGTAAACCCCGACTCCGAAAATCATCACACCCATCGTGTACAGCGTCTCGGCATTCGTCGCCGGCGTCACATCGCCATATCCGACCGTTGACAAAGTTTGGATCGTCCAATAGAGCGCGCGAAGATAACTTGTCCAATGATCACTCGCCGCCGCGACACCACGCAAGGCCAGCCAACCGCAGGCCAGCCAGTGCGCCGAAAGCAAGAACCAGTAGGCAAAAAACGCCAGGCGCAAGACGTTGGAATGTTTGACCGTCCGTTGCCGCCATTGCCGCATAAACTGCGCGACCCGTGCCAGCTTCAAGAATCGAAGGAACCGCAGCAGGGCAATGTTGAAGACGAGACTCAAAGGTAACGCGGCGAGCAGGTCAACAATGAGCCACCCTCTCTGCAAGCTCGCCGGGCCTCGTTTTTTTTCGGGAATGAATTTATCTTGCTTGGCGTAGCGTGTGCGTTGCAAATTAACGAGGAGATCAATACTGAAAACCGCAGTTCCGATGGCATCAAAATAAATCATGCTGGTACGATTTTGCCAGCCCACCACCAACTTGATCGGTATGACCAAAGCCGCGAAAGTCGCGCTCAATGTAATGAGAGCGTCCCAGGCGCGATTAAGCGTAAGATTCGTCTGCAGCATAGCATTTTAATTTTCATGGTGCGTTTTGTGTTTGGCAAATTATCCAGAAAACGCCGTTTTAAACTTACGATTTTCGCTCATAAGTTCAAGCATAATTTTTCTAAAAAAAATCATTGTTATTGCTGCCCAAAGTTTTATCTTTGTGACTATTGTCAACGAATTACAGTCGTCTCTGCTCAGATTTCTGTGAATTGTAAAATAGTATAAGGCCCGCCCAATGTACGCGCTACACGCTCTCTGGAAATCCGATTCATCGGGTGTACTCCATCTCTGGGGAGAAACCTCCGAAAAAACGGCGACCACGAAGAAATCCAAAGGCCGTCAAGCCAAAATTTCTAAACCACTGCCCCATCCTTTTGCCATCGCAGAAAAGAAACTGCAAGAGTCCATCTCGGAAATTTCCGGAAGTCTGATCGGTGAAAACATCGGCTTTGACAAACTGGCCCTCCGCTTACCGTCGGCAAACGATTTGCCCGCGTCGTCTCCACAACTTATTCATGAGCTAGATGAGCTGCCCACAACTCCCGTGGAGTTGAAGAGTTGGCATGTGCCTGCGGCTGTATTTGAGCCTGGTTTGGCGCTGGATTTTTTGCTATCATTGCCCAATCAGCCGCCGCCGGCAATTGCTTTCGGCGCGTCGATTCGCTACTGGGCGGAGGTAGCAAAATTCGCCATTGAATTAATCTCCAAACAAAGTTTCTTTCCAGCGGTGCTGGAAGAGAAAAATGCGACAAAATTTTATCGCGCGGCGTGGTCGGTTTATTTGTCCGAAACTGATTTCACACGCGCGGAGGCGCTGGCCAAAGCGATGCCGCCGATTTGCCGAGCTGCGGCGCCGGGAGAAACCTCCGAATCACCCGCGCCGCTGAAATTGGTGCTGCATTTTCTGAATCAAACCACCGATCATTTCGTGCGCCAGCAGTTATTGGCGAATAAAATTTTCACCAAAAGCTCTACTCGCCACCGTGAGAATCTGCCGCTACCAGAAGCGTGGTTGCAAGCGTTGTCGTCGAGCGATCCCACTCTCACCGCGCCGCGGGCGGAAATGGCGGCGTTTCTCAAACAGATCAACACGTGGCTGGAGCAGATTCGTCCGAGCCCTTCTGCCGCGCCGTTTCGCAC
>JAJVHT010000196.1:24330-29419 GCA_022072515.1 bacterium | reverse complement strand
GCAAATCCTTTTCGCCATTCAACGCCAGCACGGCACATTTCACTTTTTTCAACATGGGCTGCGGATCATAAACCAGGAAATAGCGAAACCACGGCGACAGGATCTGCTTGAATTGCGTCTGCATCAGTGTGTCGGCATTGGTGCTCGTCAAACCAAGTTCCTTTTTCTCGTCGTCCGTCAGCCTGGCCATGGCTTGTGAGATCATCGGGCGCAATTTCGTTTCCGCCGCCGCATCATCTTTTTCGTTTTTGATGACCGCGTACATGCGCTTTTGCAGTTCGCGATCCTTGGCCACCGCCGAATCGCTGGCGCCCGTGGCGCGACTAATCAACGCCGATTGCAAATAAAGAATTTCCTCGCCGGTAATGCCCGGGCCGGCCATCAGGACGATGAACGCCACATCGGAAGATTGCGCCGCGACCATGGGCGCGATCAAGCCGCCTTCGCTGTGGCCGACGAGGCCGATTTTCTGCGGATTAATTTCCCGGCGCGTTTTGAGATAGGTTAGCCCCGCAAGAACATCGGAGGCAAAATCCACACTCGTGGCGGCCTTGAAATCACCGGTGGATTTGCCGAAGCCGCGATCATCATAGCGCAAAACGGCAAGGCCCTGCCGCGTGAGATAATCGGCCCATACCAAAAACGGCTTGTGGCCGAGCAACGTCTCGTTGCGATCTTGCGGGCCGGAACCGCTGATCAGAATCACCGCTGGAAAAGGGCCGCCCGTCTTCGGCAGCGTCAAAGTTCCCGCCAGTTTATTGCCGGCTTTCGTATTGTCGAACGTGACTTCTTCTTCATTATAGGGATACGGCTTTTGCGGCTCCTGCGGGCGGCGCAATGCTTCAGGCTCTTTATCAACGCGCTTCATGACCAGCGGCAACGCCGCAGCGCCTTGTTTCCATTCGCCAGCGATCGTGTTGTCATCGCTCATTTTGCCGCTAAAAACGCCCAAAACGACTTTCACTTCGATCTTCACGCCGCCATTTTCGAAAGACACTTCGCTTACGGGGATATCTTTCGCGCCTTGATCGGGGCTATCCATTGTCGCGGTGAATTTTCCCTCGGCAGTTTTGGAAATCTTAAAAACAACGCGCAACTCGATGCCGCCGACTTTCAACACGCCCTGCCAAATTCCTTCGAGGCCGGGCGGCTGAACATCGGTGGGAAATGACAGCGCCATGAGCGGAAAGAGCACCATCAAACAACCGGTTAGAAACGCGCGAGTCTTAGTCATGGATTCTCCTAAAAAGGTGTAATCGTCTGCATCATCAACTTGCCCTAAATGGGCACAGTCATTATGGCAAAAAGCAATTTCGCCAAATTATTTT
Organism: bacterium; assembly: GCA_022072515.1. GTDB lineage: Bacteria > Zhuqueibacterota > Zhuqueibacteria > Zhuqueibacterales > Zhuqueibacteraceae > Zhuqueibacter. The sequence goes on along the minus strand of JAJVHT010000196.1, from coordinate 28,091 downwards.
GCCGTTCGAAAATGATACCCTCCGCCTGATAATTTATTCAGCTCATTTCGTGTAAAAATCCATAACCCGCTGGAGCGCGGCGGTATTCACCGGGCCGAAATCGCGTGTGCCGGAAATCATGATCGAGCGCAATGTCGGACGATACAATCCTTTCGCGAGATAGCCGCCGCCCTCGAATGCGCCGACCTTGCCCCAGTACGGTTGTTTCGCAAAGAACTCGTCGAGCAGCTTGGCATATTGCTGGCGCACCGCCTGTTTCTCGGCCTCGGTTTTCGCGGCTTGTACGGCCTTGCCCCGCTCTGCCTCTAATTTCAAATAGCCGGTTTGATCCCACGGCGTCGGAATCGGCGTGTCTTTTTCGACAAACTGTTTCCATTTTACCTCTGGCGCCGCGAGCAGGCGTGTGAGATTCGGCTCCCACGGTTCAACGCCGACCGGATAGGCATCTGAATAAGCCACGTCGCTGGTGAAATATTCGTCGGCAAGCTGCGCGAAGGCGTGGCCAAATTCGTGCACGAGCACATAGGCGCTCTGCTCGTTATCGACGGTGGTGCAGGAATAAAAACGGAAAATGCCGCCGCCACCGTACTTGGTTGAATTGACCAAAATGATGACGTACTCAAACGGCACATTCGACGCCGCGTCCTGAATGGCGCGATTTTCCAGTGACATCATGTAGCGATCCGTGTCGAACGTGTTGAATGACATGCCGAATGGGGTGTAGCGCCACTCGTTGGCGCGGGGATTGTCCGGCCCTGCATCCGCGGAAGCCACGAAAACGGTGGAAACGTTGAAATTTTGTTTGTTCTCTTTGAAGGGCGAATGCGCAAAAAAGATATCCATCAGCCGCTTCGCATCGCCGGCAAACTTTTGCTTTTGCGCGGCGGTGTAGCCTTCGGCGAGCACGGCGACATCAATTTTGTTGGCCGGCGCGCCGTTTTTGATTAACGCCAAAACTTCCGCCGGCATCGCGCGCTGTTCGCGGCTCACAAAGCGCGAAGCCGGATCGATCACCGTCGCAAACAACTGGCGCGTGAAATAGTTTTGTTTATCGCGGCCGTAAATTTCGACGATCACCGGACTTTTCGGCACCGGCAGGCGCACGGTTTCGTGCATGGTTTTGAAAATACCGCGCTTCGCTTCTTCGGTCGTTTGCCATTCATTGAACAACGTCGCATAACCGCGTGAGAAGATCACCTGATTCGTCGCCGCCGCACTCACGCGCACCAAATAATTGCCGAGATTCAAATCATCGAGTAAATGCGTCCGGCTCTCAGCCCACTCGCCGCCGGCATAAATTTGGTCGATGGCGATATGTTCTTCCGTGGCCGTGCCGCTGTGAAAATAATCGATCCGCAAAGTCTGGCTCGTGAAGAAGGCATCAAAGCCGTCATTGGTTTGCGCGGCAGCAATTTGCGCCACCGCGACAAGCAAAAAACTCCATTTCGTTTTCATCGGATTCCTCCTCAACAATTTCAAAATGAACATCAAGTAAAAACTCTCGGGCCAACATACTCGTCACAATCCCATTTCTCCAAAACTCAAACTGACAACTGGTTACGGATTACTGAAAACTTGGTCGCTCACAATCACCTCAAACTCCCCGCGGTCGCGATTCTTCCGCACGTTGTCCCAGGTGAAATATTTGCCGTTCATCGCAATATAAACCCCGGGCGGCAACGCTTGCACGAACGACAGCGCGCTACCGAGATTGAACAAGCCATCCGAGCTGCCGAAGGCATACGGAATCATCGCGCCGGTGAGCACGATGGTTTTGTTCTTGATATTTTCTCCCAAAACCTTGGCCGTCTCCACCATCGTGTCCGTGCCGTGGGTGATGACGATTTTATCTTCCGGCGCTTTTACGCAATTCTCCAAAATGAGCTGCCGGTCCGCCGCCGTCATCTCGAGACTGTCGATCATCATCACCATGCGCACGTGCGTCTCCAAACGGCAGCGCCCGAGCCGCAGCATTTCATTGATATGCGTATCTTTAAAGTACAGCGTGCCGTTGATCTCGTTGTACTCCTTGTCAAACGTGCCGCCGGTGATGAGAATTTTGATGGGCATGGTGAACTCACTTTGGATGACAAAATCGCCAAGTTTCGCTCGTGTAATATGCCAAATATGGCATTTTATTGCAATGACTTTTTGAAAATTTTCTGTTTGAAAATTTTCCAAATACCTCTTGCCTGCAAACAAAAAAGTTCGTAATATAATTTCGCTTTGCATAAACACCGCATCCGTTTGGGATGCTTGTATTGGCGCGAGTTGTAGAAATAACCCTGTAAAATGAGTCGTGAAAGTTCAATACCGTTTGCCAGTCGTTTAGTTTCCCGCTGGCCTTTCCTTCCAAAATTAAAATTCCAGAGACAAATTACGTAGCCTTGCCCCCTTGTGGGGCATTCTTAGAATACTGAATTCATTTTTTGAAAAATCGGCCCACCAGGGACCGGGGCTACAGATCAACAAACGAGGTTAGCCGTGACCGAACAGGATTTTTTCAAGCTGATTGCCGACGAGGAAAAAATACGCGTCGAGCAGGTGCAGGCGACGATCGCGCTGCTGGATGACGAGAACACCGTGCCGTTTATTGCGCGCTATCGCAAAGAAGTGACGGGCGGATTGGATGAAAATCAAATCATCGCCATTCAAGATCGCGTGCGGTATCTGCGCGCCCTGGAAGAACGCAAACAAACGGTGCTCAAATCCATTGAAGAGCAGGGCAAGCTCACCGACGAGCTCCGCGCGCAAATTACCGCGGCGGTGAAATTGCAGGAAGTCGAAGATTTGTATCTGCCCTACAAGCCGAAGAAACGCACGCGCGCGACAGTGGCGAAAGAAAAGGGCCTCGAACCGCTGGCGCAGCAAATGTGGGCGCAGCAGGAAAATTCCGGCAACCTCGAAAAAATCGCCGCGGCTTATATCAATGCGGAAAAAGGCGTGAACACCGCCGCAGAAGCGCTGGCGGGGGCGCGCGACATCATCGCCGAATGGGTGAGCGATGACGCGGAAGTGCGCAAGCTGGTGCGCGAGCGGACGTGGGACGCCGGCACCTTGCGCTCCGAGGCGAAAGACGAGAAAAACCTCGACGTCTTTGAAATGTACAAGGATTTTCGCGAGCCGCTGAAGAAGATCGTGCCGCATCGCACCCTCGCCATCAATCGCGGCGAAACCGAAGGCTTTCTCCGGGTTCTCGTCGAGGCGCCGGTGCCGGAATTGCTGATGGATTTGGAGCACAAGTTCATTACGAATCCAAAGTCGATTTACCGCGAGCAATTGCAACTGGCTATCAAAGACAGTTACGAGCGCCTCGTCGCGCCGGCCATCGAGCGCGAATTGCGCAATCAGCTCACCGAAGTCGCGGACGAGCATGCGATCAATATTTTCGCGACCAATCTGCGCAACCTGCTCATGCAGCCGCCGACGAAGGGCCACATCATTATGGGTATCGATCCCGGCCTGCGCACCGGCTGCAAAGTCGCGGTGATCGACGAGACCGGCAAATATCTCGAAGGTGACACGATTTACCCGCACGAGCCGAAGAACCGCTGGGATTTTTCCAAAGAGCAGCTCAAGACGCTTATCAAGAAATACCACGTGAATGTGATCGCCATCGGCAACGGCACGGCGAGCCGCGAAACCGAGCAGCTTGCCGCGGAGCTGATTCAGCAAATGGAAGCCGAGGCGCAAGAAAACGGCGCGACGCTTGATTTGAAATATACGATTGTCAGCGAGGCCGGCGCCTCGGTGTATTCCGC
>JAJVHT010000196.1:0-24230 GCA_022072515.1 bacterium | reverse complement strand
CGCGATCCGCGCGACGAAATGCCGAAACCGATTTTCCGGCAGGATGTTTTGAAGATGGAAGATTTAAACGAGGGCATGATTCTCAAAGGCACGGTGCGCAACGTCGTCGATTTCGGCGCGTTCGTGGACATCGGTGTGAAGCAGGACGGTCTCGTGCATCTCTCGCAGATGTCGTACAAATACGTGAAAAGCCCGCTGGAGGTGGTGGCGGTCGGCGACGTCATCGACGTGCGCATTCTCAAAGTGGATCCCGACAAAGGCCGCATCGGTTTGAGCATGTTGCTGGAAGGCGACCGGCCGAAACCGCAGCCGAAGCCGGAACAGCCGCCGCAGTCGCAGCCGGAGCGCCCGCCGCGCCACGATAAACCTCACCGCGACCACCGCGACCGCAAGTTTGACAAGCCCAAGCCGCCGGAGCGCATCGGCAATACGCCGCGCCTGGTGGTGGATAAGCGGAAGAAGAAATAAAGAATCGAAAAACAACATAACCAACAGGCGTGCTCCTGAAATGTTTGAAAAACAGCGCGAACTTAACGTTGAAATACTAAGCTTCGCTCACACTGTCCGATTAACTATAGTCTCGAGGCTTTTGATGACCGTTGGGCCCTGCTGATCCTGCGCGACATTGTTTTTCGAGGGAAGCGGACTTTCGGAGAGTTCCTCAAATCAGAAGAGGGTTTTGCAACCAACATTTTGGCCTCACGCTTAGACCACCTCATTGAGGCCGGTATTCTGCAGCGGGAGAGCAATGAAACGGACGGCAGGAAAGACCTCTATTCCCTTACTGAAAAGGGTCTCGACCTTATTCCAGTGCTTTTTGAAATGGTATTGTGGAGCGCGAAGCACGACAGTCGGTCAGAGGCCAAATGTATCATGCGACTGGTCGAACTCATCAGAAAAGATAATCGCAAAATTAGCCAGAAAGTGATAGCGCAAGTAAAGCGGGGCGAAGCGATTGTAGCCGAATATTTGTCGTGACGTTATGGCGGGCCCGTTTATACAGAGCAATAGTGCAGTTAGCTTGAGACGTTTTGAACGGCGTGTTGGCGTCAGCACAAGGTTGATTGGTGAATAGCCTCCGAAGTCAATTCATTATTTTCCTGTTGCAGCATCGTCATTGGTTCCGCCTACGGCTAAAAGCGATAATTTTTTATGAAAGGCCATTTGGCAATTGCGCCAAATGGCTTTTTATTTTGGTATGGGGGTTGTCATAGAAAGTGAGCCAAGATCATAAGGCCAAGAGAGAACAATTCAGCCATTGCATCGCCCGGGCGGGATTGAATAGTTACAAAAACTTGCCGTTGTCTTGCCGGCGCAACTGCCGGCTGTTACTCGCGTAACATGAAAGTGAATTCCCAAAAGTATCACTTACATTGCAGCAAAGATCAGGAGCAAACAATGAACATTGACGCCTATCTGCAACGCCTCAACTATCACGGCCCGCAGGCTTGCGACGTCGATACATTACGGGCGCTGCATCAGGCGCATCTATTGGCCGTACCCTTCGAGAATCTTGACATTCAGCGCGGGCGGCCGATTGTTTTGGAGGAAACGGCGTTGTATGACAAGATTGTGCGGCAATGTCGCGGCGGGTTCTGCTATGAGCTAAACGGCCTGTTTGCCGCGCTGCTGCGCGAGCTCGGTTTTGAGGTGAAGCTGCTCTCGGCCGGGGTGAGGGACAACGGCAAGTTCGGCCCGGAGTTCGATCACTTGACTTTGTTGGTGCAACTTAAAGAACGCTGGCTCGCTGATGTCGGCTTTGGCGATTCGTTTTGTGAGCCTCTGCGGCTGGAGGAACTAACCGAACACGTTCAGCACGGCAGCGCTTACCGCTTGCGCCACACCGGTGAATATTGGATCATGCAGCGCCGCCTATCGAAGCAAGAATGGGAGCCGCAATACCGGTTTACACTGCAGCCGCACCGGCTGGCTGATTTCGCCAGCATGTGCCGATACCACCAAACCTCGCCGGCGTCGCATTTTACGCAGCATCGCATTTGTTCGCGCGCGACACCGGAGGGACGGGTAACGTTGAGCGACATGCGGCTGATCATCACCACCAACGGCCAGCGGCAGGAGACGATCTTGCAAGATCAGGCAGAATACACGCAAGCGCTTTGGGAATACTTCGGCATTGACTTGACAGAATCAAATTAGTTCAGAAACTGCTGACGAAATTTTTGTGCTCATCGCCATTTCGCGCCGCGTTTCCATCCATTGATACACGACCGGCAAAATAAACAGCGTCAACAGCGTCGAAGTCACCAAGCCGCCGATGACGACCGTCGCGAGCGGGCGCTGCACTTCCGCGCCAGTGCCGTGCGAGAGCGCCATGGGAATGAAGCCGAGCATGGCGACGAGCGCGGTCATCAACACGGGACGCAATCTCTCCGAAGCGCCGCGCACAACGGCCAAATGCACAGAGACGCCCTGACTCCGCAATTGATTCATGTACGTCACCAGCACGACGCCATTGAGTACAGCCACGCCGAAGAGCGCAATGAAACCAATGCTCGCGGAAACGCTGAGGTGCAAGCCGCGCAGCAACAGCGCGAAAATGCCGCCGCTGAGCGCAAAGGGCAAGTTGGCGAGAATCAACAGCGAATGGCGGAAGTTGCCGAACGTGGTGTAGAGTAGCGCGAAGATGATGAAGATCGCAAGCGGCAGCACGACCATGAGCCGGCGCGTGGCAGATTGTTGGTTTTCGAATTGTCCGCCCCACGTGAGATAATAGCCGGAAGGCAGTTGCACTTCTTCAGCAATTCGGCGCTGCGCTGCACCGACGAAACTGCCGATGTCGCGGCCACGCACGTTGCACTCCACCGCGATGCGGCGCTGGCCGAACTCGCGACTCACTTGCACCGGCCCTTCTTCGGCGACGACACGGGCAATTTGCGAAAGCGGAATCGCGCCGCCATTCGGCAAGTGCACGAGCGCGCGTTCAATGGGGGCGATATCGTTGCGCTTGTTTTCGGGATAACGCACGACCACGGCAAAGCGTTTATTGCCCTCAAAAATTTCCGACGCGACTTTGCCGCCGATGGCGATCTCGACGACTTGCTGCACAGCGCTCACGTTGAGGCCGTAACGCGCAATCGCTTCACGGTCGATGTAAACGTTGAGATACGTTTGTCCGACGATTTGCTCGGCAGAAACATCCTCGGCGCCGGAAATTTCGCGCACGACCCTGGCAATTTCGTCGGCTTTCTTTTTCAGCGTCTCGAGATCGTCACCGAAAAGCTTGATGGCGAGATCGGACTTGACACCGGAGACCAACTCATCGACGCGCATGGCAATCGGCTGCGTCATGTTGTAATTCACGCCGGGAATCTGCTGCAGTTCTTCGACCATTTTCTCGACCAGCTCTTCTTTTGTTCCTGCCGTCTTCCATTCGCTGTGCGGCTTGAGGGTCACATAAATGTCGCTGAGATTCACGCCCATTGGATCGGTGGCAATATCGGGACGGCCGAGGCGGCCAACGGCAAACTCGACTTCGGGAAATTGCATGATGATCTTTTGCACCTGTTTGTCGATTTCGATGGACTCGGTGAGGCTGATGCTCGGCATTCGAATCGGCTGCACCAAAATTGCGCCTTCATCGAGTTCGGGAATGAACTCCGTGCCGAGCAACGGCACGAGCGCAAATGAACCGATAAGAATTGCCAACGCGCCGATGAGCATTTTGCCTTTGTGGTGCAATGCTTTTTCCAATGCCGGCGTGTAGTATTTGTGCAGCCAACGCACGAGAAAAACTTCGCGATGCTTTATCTCTTTGGGAAGAATGAAACGCGCGGCTGCGGGCATAAACGTGAGCGCGAGAAAAAGCGAGCCGAGCAGCGCGAAGCCGACGGTCATCGCCATCGGCGTGAACATTTTGCCCTCGATACCTTGCAGCGTGAGAATCGGCATATAAACCGCGATGATAATGAGCATGCCGAACAGCACGGGTCTGGCCACTTCTTTTGCCGCGTTTTCGATAACATGTTCCCGCTTTTCATCCGGATTGGCGTGACTTAATCGCCGCACGCAATTTTCGATCATCACCACCGCGCCGTCGACGATCATGCCGAAATCAATGGCGCCGAGGCTCATGAGATTGGCGGTGAGGCCGCGCCATTTCATGCCGATGAAGGCGAACAGCATCGACAGCGGAATCACCGAGGCCACGAGCAGCGCCGCGCGCATATTGCCGAGAAAAACAAAGAGCACGGCGATGACGAGCAGCCCGCCTTCAAGGAGATTGGTGCGCACCGTTTTGATGGTCTTCTCAACCAAATCAGTTTGATCGTAATACGGATGTATTTTCACATGGCGCGGCAACGCTTTGTTGATCTCTTCGATTTTAGCTTTGACACGCGCAATCACTTCGCGGCTGTTTTCGCCTTTGAGCATCATCACGATTGCTGCCGCAACTTCGCCGCGGCCTTGCATCACCACTGCGCCCTGCCGCACTTCCGCGCCGGCGGCGACTTCAGCGACGTTCTTTATATAAATCGGCGTGCCGTTCATGGTTTTGACGACGATATTTTCCAAGTCGCTCATCGTCTGCGCGCGGCCGATGCCGCGAATAATGTACTGCTCCGCAGCGTGCTCGATGAAATTGCCGCCGACGACGCTGTTGTTATTCTCGACGGCGTCAAAAACTTCAGCGAGCGAGAGGCCGTAGCGCAACAGCCTTTCCGGCGAGACGAGAATTTGATATTGTTTCACCAAACCGCCGAAGCTGTTGACCTCGGTGACGCCGGGCACGGTGCGCAGTTGCGGCTTGATCACCCAATCTTGCAGGCTGCGCTGTTCCATCAAATCGAGGCTGTCACTTTCGAGAAAGTATTGATAGATTTCACCCATGCCGGCGGTGATCGGCCCCATCTCCGGCGCGGGCATGTTTGGCGGCAGCGATTCGCGCGCGCTTTGCAAACGTTCGAGCACGAGCTGGCGCGCGAAATAAATGTCCACGTCATCCTCGAACACGACGGTGATGACGCCCAAGCCGAATTTGGAAATCGAGCGCACTTCGGTGAGTTGCGGCAGGCCGTTCATCGCGACCTCGATTGGAAAGGTGACGAGTTGTTCGACTTCCACCGGCGACAGGCCGGGCGCTTCGGCGAGAACCTGCACCTGCACGTTGGTTACGTCGGGAAAGGCATCAATCGGAATATGCGTGAGCGACCACCAGCCGAGTCCGGCCACGAAGAGGACGAGGAAAAAAACGAGCAGTGGCTGTTTGAGGGAAAAAGCAATGAGGCGGTTTATCATAAGAAAACCTTTATGTAAAACGTAGCGCAGACTTCCTGCCGGCCCTGCTATGGCGGGCGCTACGATGTCATAACCAGCGCCGAGTTCTTTGACAATAGTTTCGATAAGCTTCGCCATGCGCTTGGCGCAAATATTCTTCTTCCAACCGAACCTGGATTTGCATCAGCGCTTCGCCGAGAACGAACGTTGTCAACGTCACGGCATTCGGCAAGAGGAGAAAAAGCCCAAGCAGTGTGACGCGCATGCTCAGGAAAATCGGATTGCGCGAGATTCCAAAAACGCCGTGCGTGATAAGTGGCGTTTGGGTTTTGACATCAATGCCGATGCGCCACGAATTGCCCATTTGCGCTTGCGCGAGCAACACCCAAATAAATGAAACAGCCAGCAAGAATAAGCCGGCGAATTTTAACATCGGGCGATCCAGCCAGAGGATGGGCGTCAAATAACGATAGGCATGATTTGAAACGGTGTGGAGAATGACGACGGCAACGATTGCAACTATCGTCAAGCGAAAGAGCGTGCCGACAAAATCGTGCGCACTTTCGGTTTTGCCCAGCACGTAAGGATTAACGCCGGTACTTTTCCACACTAAAAACGAGCGCCACAAAAATGCCAAGGCGAGATAGGCACTCAGATAAATCGGCAGCAAATAACGCAAAAAAGTTTCCATGTCAGTGCTCCTCTCCAAACGTTTCTTTGGCCAGCTCGGATTTCAAAAAGAAGCCGCCGCGCGTAACGATACGCTCGCCGGTTGCAAGCCCGTCGAGCACTTCGGCAATCTCGCGGGTCTCGACGCCGGTGCGGACTTCGCGTTTTTCAAATGTCGAATCGTTCAGGGCGACGAAGACAAAATGCTTTTCCGTTTCGCCGAGCATGGCGCTGGCCGGAACCTTGATCGTGCTGCCGCCCAATTCCGTCATGAGATGCACGCTGGCGAACATTTCGGGTTTGAGTTTGCTGCGCGGATTTAGCGCTTCGAGGCGCGCTTTCACCGTGCGGGTTTGCGCATCGACGACATCGAAAATTTCCGTCACCGTGGCGGCAAACATTTCGCGCGGATAAGGCGTGACTTCGACTTGCGCCTTCATGCCCTTGTGAAGGCGCGGCAAATCCTGCTCGTAAATATCGGCGAGAATCCACAGCGTCGAGAGATCGGCGATTTCAAACAAGTGCGCGCCCAGCTCGACGAATTGGCCTTGCACCGTTTCCGCCGCGAGTACCGCGCCGCTGAAAGGCGCGCGCACGTGCAAATGGCTCAGCGGCTCTCGGGCGGTTTCCAGTTGGCGCAAATCCGCTTCGCTCAAGCCGGCGACTTCCAATTTTCGGCGCGCCGAGAGCAAAATGGTTTTTGCCGTTGATTGATCGGCGCTTTCATTGCCGAGGCGTTGCGCGCGTTCGAGAGCCTGCAAATATTCCATCTGCATCGCCAGAAATTCCTGGCTGAAAATCTCAGCCAGCACTTGGCCGGCGCGGACGCGGTCGCCGGCAAACGCCGAGACCTTTTCCACGCGGCCGGCAAGGCGCGCGGTGATGGCCGCGCGGCGCCGTTCGTTGAGCATGACTTTCCCGGGCAACGTCAATGGGATCGGCGCCGAGCTTTCCCGAACTTCGGCGGTTTCGAGATGAATGTGAAAGAGCTGGTGCCTGGTCAAGGTCACGACAGCGGCGTTTTCATCGTGAGTTGCAGCGGGTTGGTGAGGATGCTCTTCGGTCGCCGGTTTATTGCATGCCACCAGCGCGAAGACAAAAAAGACAAAAGCCCATTTGAGAGTTCGGTTCATGATTTATTCCTTGCAAAGGTAGTCATCACCACTTAAGGGCGACTGGATTGAATCAATTATTTTGATCTCAAGAATGACCCACAAGGGGTCAGGGCTACTCCTGCTTAGCATTGAGTTCAAACTTCTCGCCCACTGCTTCCAAATCGGCGCGGGCGGTGAGATAATTGAAAAGCGCGCGGCTTTTCTCCAGACGCGCTTGCCGCGCGGTGCGATACGTGTCCAGCAAATCCGTGAGCGCCAGTTGGCCGGATTGATATGCGGCGGCAGCCGCCGTCACCGCGTTTTGAGATTCCGGCAGCACGACGTTGCGAAATTCCCAAACTTGTTTTTCCGCGGCTTCGACAGCGGCCAAGGCAATTTCAAAATTGCGGCGAATTTGCTGATCAAAAAAAGCCAGCCGCATCTCTGCCGCCGCCAATTCGGCTTGGGCTATTTGCGCTTCGCCTATCGGCGCGGCGCGATTGAACAGCGGCAACGTGAGGCTCGCTTCAACGCCGAAAGCATTCACGGTTTCACCGTTCGGTTGCGCGGTGGTGAAGGGCGGATTTTCCGTGACGCGCTGAAATGATGCGCCAAAAGAAAAGTCCGGCCGGCCGGCAAGTTGCGCCAGCCGCAAGGCGCGGCGCTGGCGCTCGACCGTCGCGGCGAAGATTTGACGCAAGCTGGTTGGCCGTGCGGCAAACGCCAGGATCGAATCGCGCGGCAAGGGCAAAGGCGCATAAGCCAACGAATCGCTCAAGTGCAACGGCGGCATGCCTTGCCGGCCAAGCAAGAGATCGAGTTTTGACAGCGCCGCGAGTTGCTCCTGTTGCGCAGCGGCCAGTTCGCTGCGGCCGCGGCCCAGCTCAATGCGGCTGCGCACGACATCGAGATAACTTGCCGCGCCGCTTTGATAACGCGCGGTGGTGAGCCGCTGCAAATCTTCGAGCAGTTGCACCCCCAGTTGCTGGCTTGCGAGATTTTCATTCGCCAGAAGATTTTCATAGTAGCTTTTCTTGACTGCTCCGGCGAGCAAGAGGCGCAAACGGGCAACCTGCAATTCGGCAATTTGGCGGCCGGCATTCGCAGCGGCTTTGCGGTTGCTGCGCTTGCCGGGAAATTCAAAACTCTGGTTCAGGCCGATTTCGATTTCATTGGTTGTTGCAAGATCGAAGCTGATCTCGTTGAAGCGCGAAAAAATTTCAGCCGGCGGCAGCGCGCCGGCAAGCGCGCGTCGGCCCTGCCCGGCGGCAATTTCCTGTTGGGCGATGGCAAGCTGCGGATTTTGCCGCAGCGCCAGCTCCACGGCTTGTTGCAAAGAAAGCCTCTCCTGCGCGTGGCCGTGATGGAGCAGCAGAAATAAAAACAGCGCGGCCACGCCGGAACGTTGGAATAATAACACGTTCGGGTTCCTTTTTAAAATTTGAACTGAATTCGAGGTGCGCAAAAATCGGGATTAAACGAAGAGGAAGCTAAGCCGTTGCCGGCGGATGGTAAACAAGACGATTCGGTGCGGCGGGAAGACGCAGACTGGTGCTGCGATTATGGTTGTGGCTTATCGGCTGAAAATCAAAACCAAGTGCGGGCGTTAGAATCGTCGGGAGATGGCAAACGCAGGAGCAATCTTTCGCCGTCGCGCCGGAGGAATTTTGTGCCGCGGTGTTGTGCTTATTCAACAACGAACAGAGCAAGGCCGCGCAATCATCATTGTTGTTGCCGGTCAGGCAATCGGTGTCGCCGCATATAAACATGGAAGCGACAAAACAAAAGGCGAGAAGCAAGCCGGCGGTTTGCCGGCAACAGGTCACTAATTTTTCAATCATCGTGAGGTGAATTTAACCAAAAATTCCATCAGATCAAAACAGTTTTTTAGCCATCGAGGCGAAAGACCATGATCGCAACAAAACAAAAATCACGTTTCATTTTTGCTGCAACCGTAGCGATGCCGATATTCTTTCCGGTGGCGCGTGGAAATTCATTGCCGCGGGCGCAAGCTGGCTGGCGACGACGACCGGCAAGATTACGATCAACATCTGCGCGAACTTTGCGGACGACCGCGGATTGGGGCATCGAAAAAATTTAGCCGACCGCAAGGCGAAGTAACGCAAAAAAGATCTTGCGATTAGTCCATTTGCACGATTAACCGGAAGCACCATCCGCCGTCTCTTGTCAACGCCGCCGCGCATACTCATAAGTGATTCTCATATGGCAAATTAATTGAGAATCACCGCTTCGTCCATCCATAAAAGGGCGACGGGCTATGCGTCGCCCTTTTGTTTTTTACACTTTCCATTTTTACATTCTCCCCACTCTTGCACTTCTCCCAAAAGATGTTTATCTTTTGCAAGTGATGATCAGGCCCAAACAACAAATTTGCCGTTGGTCCTTGGTGGTTGGCCTTGATTTCGCTTTCTCGCTTCTGGCCCAGCCGCGCGATATCCGCTTCGACCACATCTCGGTGGAGCAGGGACTTTCCAATTTTTCGCTCAACACCATCGTCCAGGATGGCCAGGGTTTTTTGTGGTTCGGGACGGAAGACGGCCTGAACAAATATGACGGATACACCTTTACCGTTTACAAATCCGATCCGGCCGATACCACTTCCTTGCCCAGCTCGTACATCAGCCACTTGTACCGCGACCGCGGCAACAATCTGTGGGTTGTTGCCGGCGACCATTTGTTGCGTTACGATCAGGACTCGGATAAATTCATCCGTTTTACGCGGCTTTTTCGCCACGCCGACAGCCTGGCCGTTCCCGGCAGAGGCGTGAACGCCATGTTCGAGGATCGCCATGGCGATTATTGGATTGCCACGGCGCGCGGGCTTTTTCGTTATGACCGGCAGCGCGAAATTTTACGCGCTTATCTGCACGATCCCCAAGTTCCGGCGTCAATCAGCAGCGATGCCGCCATGGCGATCTGCGAAGACACGAGCGGCACTTTGTGGATTGGAACTTTGGACGGTGGTCTCAATCGCTATAACCGCGAGCAGGACAGTTTTACGCCTTATCGCCAGAAGACCTCCGGCCTCAGCAGTGATGATATTTTTTGCCTGCAAGCCGACCGGCAAGGGAATGTTTGGATCGGCACTCATGAGGGGGTGAATCGCTATGACGCTCGCACCGGCGCCATCCGCCGCTATGGCCAAGGCCCGCATCAGCCACCCACCCTCGGCCGCGACATCATTTTTGATCTTTATGAAGACAGCCAGGGCCTTCTCTGGATCGGCACGTTTCATCTGGGGCTGTGGCGTTATGAACCGGAAACCGGCCAATTTTCCCATTACCCGCACGATCCCAATGATCGCCATTCTTTGAGCCAAAATCGTATTCAATGCCTCTATGAAGATCACTCCGGCGTCATGTGGCTCGGCACTTATCGCGGCGGCCTCAATCGTTACGATCGGCAGCAGGATGACTTTGTGCGCTACCCCAGCGCCGCCGACATTACCGCCATCTGGCACGACCGGCGCGGCCATCTCTGGCTCGGCACCGACGGCACCGGCTTGCTGCAATATGATCAGCAGGGCAGGCTCGTCGCGCAGTTCCGCCATGATCCGAAGAATCCGCAGAGTCTCAGCAACGACGCTGTGTTGGCCATTCGTGAAGATCCCGCTTCGCCGGACGGCGATCTGTGGATTGGGACGGGCCGCGGCCTGAACCGTTTTGAGGCCAGGCGCCGGCTATTTGTGCGATACCGGCATGAACAGATTCATCCTCCGGGCACCGAGCAAAATGAAGTGAAGACGATTTTCATCGACGCCGATAACGAAATCTGGTTCGGCACCAAGGGCGCCGGCTTGGGCCGCCTGGATCGCGCCACGAAAACCTTCACGTATTATCGCCACGACCCGCGAAATCCGCACAGTTTGAGCAATAATCACGTGTGGGCCATCATCGCCGGCCCCAACGATGATTTATGGATCGGCACCTTCGGCGGCGGCATCGATCGCTTCGACAAGAAAACCAAAACCTTCACTCATTTTCCACCGAATGCGCAAAACCCCCGGTCACTCAACGCCGGCGGCATTTACACGCTCTACGCCGACACCAGCGGATACTTGTGGGCCGGCACCTTTGGCGGCGGCCTGAACCGGCTCGATCTCCGCACCGGGCTTTTTACCCATTACACCGATCGCGACGGCTTGCCGGATAATTTTGTAAAAGGCATTTTGCCCGGAGCGCAGGGTTATCTCTGGCTGAGCACGGACAAGGGCCTGTCCAGGTTCGATCCCCGCGCCGGGAGTTTCAAAAATTTTACCATGAAAGACGGCTTGCTCACCAACGTCCTGCTCTCGGGCGCTTATTATCGAAATCAAACCGGGCAAATGTTTTTCGGCGGCGTGGGCGGAGCCATTGCGTTTCATCCCGATGATCTCAAAGAGAATCCGCATGCGCCGCCGGTGGCCATCACCAGCTTCAAAGTTTTTGACCAACCGTTGCCGCGCCGCGCGCCGCAGTCCTCACTTCTTCGCCCCGACGCGCCGCCGGCTTTTATCCGGCTCTCTTACCGGCATAATTTTTTCTCGTTTGAATTTGTCGCCCTGGATTTCACCGAGCCCAGTAAAAATGAGTACGCCTATAAATTGGAAGGCTTCGATCACGCTTGGGTGTATTGCGGCAAACGGCGCTATGCGAACTATACGAACGTCGATCCCGGCGAATATACCTTTCGCGTGAAGGGCGCCAACAGCGACGGCGTGTGGAATGAAACGGGCGCCGCCATCAACATCATCATCACGCCGCCCTATTGGAAAACCTGGTGGTTTCGCGCGCTGGCCGCCACCCTTCTCGCCGCCGCTGCGTATGGCGCCTATCGTTATCGCGTCACCCATCTTTTGCAAATGGAACGGCTGCGCACGCGGCTGGCCGCGGATCTGCACGATGAGATCGCCGGCAATCTCAGCAGCATTGCGATGTTCGGCAAGATCGTTGAAGAAGAAGCCGCGGCTGCCGGCGAGCCGCAGGTGGCGCGGTCCGAAATGCTGCAGCGCATTATTGCGCTGTCGCAGGAGTCCGTGGTCGCCATCCGCGAGATCATTTGGGCGATCGATCCCAAGCCGGAAACCATTCATGATTTGCTCATGCGGGTGCGCGACTTCGCGGTGAATATTTCCCGCGCCCAAAACATGATTTTAAAATTCGAAGTGCTGCCGCCGGCGCAACTGCCGCGCAAGAATCTCACGCCGGAGCAGCGCAAGCATCTTTGGCTGCTGCTGAAAGAAGCCGTCACCAACGCCGTCAAACATTCCGACGGCACGGAACTGCACATTGGCGCGGTTTACGAAAAGGGCCAGTTAACGGTGAGCATTATCGACAACGGTGTGGGCCTAAATGGCGCGCGCAATGCTTCGCGCTTTTCCGGCAAGGGCCTGGAAACGATGCAAAATCGCGCCCAGCAACTTCGCGGCGCCCTCGAAATTTTTACCCATCCCGCAGGCGGCACCGTCGTGGTTTTGTCGGCGAAAATTTAGAGATTTTCCCCAAATCATCTTGCCTAATAGCCTACGGCGGATTTTCAGGCAAGCCTGCGGCCGTGGGCTGAAAAACCGCGGGCTTCGAGCAACTCAAGTTCGATAAAAAGCTCTAAAAGGAACGAGTAGAAAAAGCGGAGAAAAGATTCACCGTTTTCTCTGTTCACTCCTGTTCAAAAAAATTGGGGGTTTTTCGTAACTATTCAGTACCGTCCGGGCGCTCGAATCTACATGCAAAAATAAATTGGCGCGATATCATGAATCTCAAAAATTAGCGCCCGGGCGGTGAAATAGCTGAATAGTTACTTTTTTTCTAAAATCAGAATTTTGAAGAATTCGTCGGCATTTGCGCTTTCTTTCGAGAAGTAGTCCAAATGGACTATTGCTCCTTTTCATAAAATTTTTAGATTGGATAGTAACTGTCTTACAGCATTTTTCAAATGCGTGTACAGGAATCGTAGTCCTGCCCCTTGTGGGGCACTGTTGCAACCACGAATTTCTTGGCTTCGACAATCGCCCACAGGGGCGAGGACTACAAACCTGTTTGAAAACTGAATACCGGCCACCATACACCATGCCGATCAACGTCGCCATCGTCGAAGACAACCCCAACCTGCGCGTGGGGACGTCATACATTCTGAAAGCGTCGCCGAAATACAAAATTGTCGGCGAGTATGAGATCGCCGAAGAGCTCTTGGAAGATTTTGCCGAAATCAAACCGGATGTCGTGCTCATGGACATCGGGCTGCCCGGCATGTCCGGCATCGCAGCCACCGCCGCGCTCAAGCAAAAAAATCCGCGCGTGCAAATCATCATTCTTTCAGTTTTCGAGGACGATGAAAACATTTTTCAAGCAATTTGCGCCGGCGCCTGCGGCTATATTACCAAGCCGGTGATGCCGGCGCAATTGCTCGAGGCGGTAGAACAGGCATTCGACGGCGCTTCCCCCATGTCCCCCAAGATCGCCCGCAAAGTCCTGGAGATTTTCAAAAAGCATGTGCCGCCACCCAAGGCCGATTATAATTTGACCGAGCGCGAGTTGGAAGTGCTCGAATTGCTCACCCAGGGCGACGACCACAAATTGATCGCCGAAAAGCTTTTCCTCAGCCCGTTTACGGTGCGCGCCCACCTCCGCAATATTTACGACAAGCTGCACGTCCACTCCAAGTCGCAAGCCGTCGCCAAAGCGCTGCAAGAACGCCTCCTGCCCAAACGCGGGTGATGCTCCCTTTGCCCTTTGCATAGTCCATTTGTTCCATTTTGACCCCAACTTCGCAACCGCCGCAACAAGGCTGCGTATGATAAGTCCAATTCTGCAATTTTTTTGTGCAAACACAGATGGAAAGATAAAGAGTGTGGACAACGGCGTCACAAACAACAATGACGAAAAACCCGACCAACTGCAAACGGAAACCATTCTCTGGCAAATCGGGCCGGACGATTACGGCGTCGCAACCCTGTGGGCGCGCTATCCGGATGGCGCCCCCTCGGCTTTCCACCGCCGGTAAAGACAAAGGAGCAAGTTTGTGAAAAAGCTTTGGAAAACTCTTGGTTGCACTGTGAAAATATTTTCGCCGGGCCGGTGTTTGCTGATTGCCGGTTTGTTCGGTTGCACGCAGACGCTGCAAGCGCAGACTGCTGCATCGCCGGATTCCAACCAATACGAGGCCGGCCGTGACTGGACGCAAGTGCAAGCCGGCGTGCCGCAAGGGAAGATTGAAAACTTTACCATAGTGGATAAAACGTATCACAGAGACAGAAAAATTTCTGTTTACACGCCGCCAAATTACAACACCGAGGCCAAAGCGCCGTATCGCTTATTGATCTGTTTCGACGGCCCTTCTTATCTCAGCGATATTCCGGCGCCGACGATTTTGGACAACCTGCTCGCGGCCGGCAAGATCGAGCCCACCGTAGTGGTGCTGGTCGACAACTCGGAAGACCGGCTCGGCGATTTGGCCAATCATGCGGCCTTTGCCGGGTTTGTTGGCAATGAGCTGGTGCCGTGGATTCGCGCGAACTGGCGTGTGACCACCGCGGCGGACCAGACCATTCTCTGCGGCTACAGCGCCGGCGGCCTGGGCGCCGCCTATGTGGCGTGGAAGCGTCCCGATCTTTTCGGCAATGTGCTGGCGCAGAGCGGCGCCTTCTGGCGCGGCAACGAAGGCGGCATGAATGATCTCGAATGGCTCACGCAGCAATTCAAGAACGCGCCGAAGCTCAAGCTGCGTTTTTATCTCGAAGTCGGCGCTTTGGAGACGCAGAAAACGAGGGGCGGGCCGGTATTCGTTGAAGCCAATCGGCGCTTTCGCGACGCGTTGCAAGCCAAAGGCTATGAGCTGCGTTATTTGGAAATTGCGGGCGCCAGGCATGAACCGGTGCATTGGCGCCTCCAATTGGCCGACGGCCTCATTTACTTGTCGGCGAGGTCTCAAGAGCGGCGTACGCCGTGAACAGAAACGCAAAACGGTCAACGCGGAGCAGGGCGGCGAAATTTTCGTCGCCCTTTTTGTTTTACAGCCTTTTTTGTTTTGCTCGTCCCCTCTTGCGCTTCTCAAAAAATGTTTTTATCTTGCGGTGTGACGACAAAGTCAAAAACCCTCGACGCTTGCTGGAGCTCGCTTCTCTGCCTCAATCTCGCCGCCACGCTTTTTGCCCAACCCACTGAGATGCGCTTCGAGCACATTTCGGTGGAGCAGGGGCTCTCCAATTTTGCGTTGACGAAAATCGTGCAAGACCAACAGGGGTTCCTCTGGTTCGGCACGGAGGATGGCCTGAACAAATATGACGGCTACCAGTTTACCGTCTACAAACCGGATCCGGCGGATTCCAATTCGCTTGCCGGGCGATTTATTCAGGCGTTGCATGTTGACCGCCAGGGCAAACTGTGGGTCGGCACCGGCAGCGAAGGTTTGTTCCAGTATAATCCGGACACCGATAAGTTTGACCGCTTCAAGTATGACCCGCACAATCCGGAAAGCCTCGCCGGCAAATTCGTCAACACCATTTATGAAGATAGTCGCGGCGACCTTTGGTTTGGCACGCTGACGGGGCTTTACCGCTACAATCGCCAGAGTGACACTTTTACAATTTATCGGCATGATCCCCACGATACAACGACCATCAGCAGCGATGGCATCTCAGCGTTCTACGAAGATCGAATGGGCACGTTGTGGATTGGAACCGGCGCCGGGCTTAATCGCTATGAGCGGGAAAAAAATACTTTCATTCGCTATCGCCACAACCCGAACAACCCTAGCGGTCTCAGCGGCGATGGCATCGTGTGTATCCGGGAAGATCGCCGCGGCGTAATTTGGATCGGCACCAGCTCCGGCCTCAATCGCTATGACCGCCAAACCGACAAAATAACGCGCTGCCGTTACCATCCCCAAGATCCCTACACCATGGCGCCTGATTTTGTTTTTGATATTTACGTGGACAGCAAGGGCACACTCTGGGTTGGCACCTTTCATATCGGTTTATGGCGATATGAGGCCGCCACCGATCGCTTTTTTAACTACATGCACGATCCTGATAATCCGTATTCTCTCAGCGAAGATCGCATCAGTTGCCTTTACGAAGACCGCTCCGGCGTGATGTGGATGGGCACGTATCGTCATGGCCTCAACCGTTATGATCGCCGGCAGGAGGCGTTTGCGCGCTATCAGATTCCGCGAAGCGGGGGAGTCTATGCAATCAAACCAGGCCGCAATGGCGAACTCTGGATTGGCACGAGCGACGCCGGCCTGCTCCAGTATGACCGGCAGGGAAAGCTCGCCAAGCACTACTTGCACGATCCGAAAAATCCGGAAAGTCTCAGTAGCAATATTGTACAGGCTATCTACGAATGCAGACATGGCGAGCTGTGGATTGGCACCGGCCGGGGATTGGACCTATATGATGCCAGGAACCAGCGCTTTATCCACTACCTGCATAAGCCCTTTGATCTCAAAGTTCCGGAACACTATGAAGTGAAAGCCGTTTATGAAGACACCGCCGGAGCCATCTGGATTGGCACTAAGGGCAGCGGCTTGTGCCGATTGAATCGCCAGCAGAAAACCTTCACCTATTATCGAAACGAGCCGGACAATCCCGCGAGTTTGGGTGGTAACAGTATCTGGACTATAAGCGAAGATAAAAATAGCGACCTGTGGATTGGCACTTTCGACGGTGGGGTGAGTCGACTGGACAAGAAAACGGGAGCTTTTGTCCGTTATCGGCACGACCCTAAGAATCCGCGCAGTCTCAACAATAATGCCATTTACTCGATATATGCCGACCCCAGCGGGCAGATCTGGCTCGGCACCTTCGGAGGTGGCTTGAATCGGTACGATCCCGACACCGAGGTTTTTACCCATTATACCGAAAGAAATGGCTTGCTCGACAATTTTGTGAAGGGGATTCTACCCGATGGGCACGGCAATCTCTGGCTGAGCACTGACAAAGGATTGTCCCAGTTCGTGCTACGTCCCGACGAACTTGGTGGCGCAGGAGCGCATCCCCAAACTGCATCCTTCAAAAACTATACGGTGAAGGATGGGTTGATCAGTAATCAATTTCTTTCCGGCGCGTATGACAAAAGCCAGGATGGCCGGCTCTTTTTTGGCGGCGAGGGCGGGGTTATTGCCTTCCATCCCGACAGCCTCAAAGACAATCCGCACAGGCCGCCGGTTGTTCTCACCCGTTTCAATGTTTTCGACCATCCCTTGCCGTTGCCGGCCGCGCTGGCGTCACTGCAAGAGATTAAACTCTCCTACCGGCAAAATTTCTTTTCATTTGATTTTGTGGCATTGGATTATACCGCGCCGCTCAAAAATCAATATGCCTATCAACTCGAAGGCTTCGATCCGGATTGGGTGCATTGCGGCACGCGGCGCTATGCCAGCTATACCAATGTCGATCCGGGCGAATATGTTTTCCGCGTGAAAGGCGCGAACAGCGACGGCGTTTGGAATGAAGCCGGCGCTTCGATTCAGATCGTCATCACGCCGCCGTTTTGGAAAACTTGGTGGTTTCGTATTTTGGCGATTTCAGCTTTATTTTTTTCCGGCTTCACCTGGTATAAACGAAGGATTAGACTGCTAGAAGAAAAGCGGCAGGCCCTGGAAAAGCAGGTGCAAGAGCGGACCGCGTTCGCCGAGGCCTTGCAGCACGCGCTCAACGAAGTGGAGAGTTTGAAGAATCGCCTGGAAGCCGAGAACGTCTACTTGCAGGACGAGATCAAGCTCGAGCACAACTTTACCGACATCATCAGCCGCAGCCAGGCGCTCAAAAAAATTTTGGGCAAAGTGGAGCAGGTCGCCGCCACCGACGCAACGGTGTTGATTTTGGGCGAATCCGGCACCGGCAAAGAACTGCTCGCCCGGGCGGTGCACAACTTGAGCCCTCGCCGCGAACGCCCGATGGTGAAAGTTAACTGTGCGGCTCTGCCAGCCAACTTGATCGAAAGCGAATTGTTCGGCCACGAAAAAGGCGCTTTCACCGGCGCGATTTCCCGCAAGAGCGGGCGTTTCGAGCTTGCCAATGGCGGCACAATTTTTCTCGACGAGATCGCTGAGCTGCCGCCGGAGCTGCAAGCCAAGCTGTTGCGCGTTTTGCAAGAAGGCGAGTTTGAGCGCGTCGGCGGCCAACAAACGCTGAAAACAGATACCAGAGTGATTGCCGCCACTCATCGCGATCTCAAAGAAGAAATCGCGCATGGCCGTTTTCGCGAGGACCTGTATTACCGGCTGCATGTTTTTCCCATCACTATTCCGCCGCTGCGCGAGCGCCGGGAGGATATTCCCTTGTTGATCAACCATTTTGTGAAAAAGTACAGCGCCAGAATCGGCAAAAAGATCGAAACCGTTTCACAAAATATTATTGAAACCCTGCAAGCCTATGATTGGCCGGGCAACGTACGAGAATTGGAAAATGTGATCGAGCGCGCCGTCATTGTCAGCCAGGGAAAACAACTCAAATTGGATGATTGGCTGCCGTATGCCAATCCCACGGCTGACGAGTCCAGTCATCTCAAATTGGAAGAACTGGAGCGAAGTCACATCATCAAAATTCTGGAAATGACAGGCTGGCGCATAAGCGGGCAAAGAGGCGCGGCCAAGATTTTAGATATTAAGCCGACGACATTGAGGTCAAGAATGGAGAAGCTGGGAATAAAACGCTAAAAATTTACGATATTTCGTCAATTTACAGAATACCGTAATTTTTTCTGTACTATCAAAAACAAGTCGCACTAAGCTATCTCTTTTTAAAAAAGCCATTTGGATGGTGCTCCAAGTGGCTTTTTTATTTTGGTACGGGGGTTGTTAGTGATGCTTCCTCACAAAATCAACCAAACGAGAAAGAAATGCAAACGACCCTGACTGATGCGAACTTTCAAAAAGAAGTGCTCGAAAATCTGGAACCGGTGCTGGTGGAGTTCGGGGCGGACTGGAGCGGCGCCTGTGAAATGCTCGCGCCCATCTTGGCGCAATTGCGCGAAGAGTTCAATGGGCAAATCAAGATCGCGCGATTGGATGTCGATGCCTGTGTGCATGTAGTGGCGGAGTACGGGATTCAAGAGGTTCCAACCCTGTTGCTTTTTAAGAATGGGCAGGTTTTCGATCAAATTATCGGCGTGGCGCCGCGACAGGTTATCGCCACCAAATTGCGCGCTTTGCTGAATTGATATATACCTCGCGGCGTTAACGTAGCGTTTTTTCTAATTAACAAAAGTAAGGAGCAAGCGATGCAATACGCAAAACTCGGATTTGCATATTTAGGCGGGTTCACGAGCAGAAAACCAACGTTGCTGGCAATCCTTCTGTTGACGGCACTCGTGGTCGGGTTCACGTTGTTGAGCTCGCGACCGCAACTTGAGCACGATTCACTGAGCTTCGTTGCCGGTAACCTTTCCGAGGCAGACGCGCACGAAGGCGAGGAGCGCGGAGGCAAGGCGGAAGGCGCGATTTGGTTCATGGCGCAGCGCACATACGGGCTTGGCTACATTCCGCCAGACGCGGAAATCCGCGCCGTGGAAGATATGCGCCAGCGCATGATTCCGGAGTTGGCGGCAAAAGGCTACAGTTTGAAGAAATCGGCGGCCGGACAATTGGATTGGGAGTATCACGGACCAGGTAATATCGGCGGCCGGTTGCGCGGTCTGGTGGTGCATCCGGACAATCCCAACATTCTCTACGCCGGCTCGGTTTCCGGCGGCGTGTGGAAATCGACGGATGCCGGCGCGTCGTGGTTTCCAACGATGAATGATTTGATCACGCTGAACGTCTCCGCGCTCGCGATGAAGCCGGGCGATCCGAACACGCTTTATGCGGGCACCGGCGAGGCGTTTATGTACGTGGATAATTTTTCGGGCCGCGGCATTTTGAAAACGAGCGACGGCGGCAACACGTGGAAGCGCATGCACATCGCGCAAGGTCTCAATTCGCCGTTCATCACGGCGCTCGCGGTTTCACCGGCCAGTCCGAATGTGGTTTATGCGAGCGGGCGCAAAGCGCTTCTCTACGTTGGTTGGCCGGCGGAGACCGTACCGGATGCCGGCCTCAGCGCCATCTTTAAATCCACGGACAGCGGGGAAACCTGGCAGGACGTGACCACGGGCAAAGGCATTGAGAGCGATCCGGCTCGCATTTCCGATGATATTCCCGCGGACTTGGTTCTCAGCCCAACGGATGCGAATGTGGTTTATGCCGCGTTCGGTCTTTATGCTTCGGGCGGCATTTGGAAATCGACGAACGGCGGACAAACGTGGGCGCGTTTGACGAATGGTTTGCCGAATCCGAATTTGCCAAACCTGGGATATGGCCGCATCAAGTTGGCGATGGCGCCTTCGAATCCGAATATCATTTATGCCTCGTTTACATATGAGTCCAAACCAGGTGATACCATCAATCTCAAACGCGATGAGATGTTGGGCATTTGGAAAACCACCAACGCGGGCCAGAGCTGGACGCAAATGACCACGCCGCTGACGAGCAACCAGTTTAATCGCAACGACGGCTACATCACCGCACTCGGGCATCAAGGCGGGTACGCTCAAGCGCTCCTCGTGCATCCGACGGATCCGAATACCGTGTTCCTAGCCGGCCTCGATATTTACAAATCCACGGACGGTGGAAATTCCTGGGCGCAAGTGAGCATGTGGCTGCCGCCAAGCGACCGCAGAAATCCCGAGGGCCTTCCTTATGTGCACGCCGATCATCACGTGTTTGCGTTCGACCCTTCGACGAATCCGCCCACACTTTACAACACCAGCGACGGCGGCGCGGCGCGCTCGCGCGATCTCGGTCAAACGTGGGAGCAACTCAATCACGATCTTGGCGTGACGCAGTTTTATACTTTCGCGGTTCATCCCACGAATCCGAGCATCATGCTGGGCGGCACGCAAGACAACGGCACGCCCATGACCGTGAATAATCAGATCAATTCGTGGAACGATATCGTCGGCGCCGACGGCTGGCAAACTTTTTTTGACTACACGAATCCCGCCAGAATTTATGTTTCGACGCAGCAACTCGGCATGGCGCGCGGCATGATGAATTACGCGACCGGCGATTTCGACGATTTAAAACTCATCGGCTACACCAATGGCGCAAACGGCATTACGCAGCGCGACGCCGACAAGTCGGCCTTTTATGCGCCGTATGATTTGTCGCCCAATAATCCGAATGTGCTGATCTTGGGCACGAACCGTTTGTTGAAATCCGTCAATCGCGGCGATAGTTGGACCGCGCTCAGCACGGAAATCGACACGGCGATCACTTCCGTGGCCATTGCGGACGGCAATGACAACATCATGTGGTTCGCCACGATGGATCGTGTTTATAAAACGGAAGACAACGGCGCGACCTATGCGAACGTGACCGGCGCGAATTTTCCCAAACGCTTTCTCACGGACATTGAATTTGATCCTTCGAACCATCGCAACGTGTATGTGACCTACTCCGGCTATGGCACGCCGCACGTGTTTAAATCCACCGACGCCGGCGGCAGTTGGGTGGATATCACCAACAATTTGCCGGATTCCCCCGCAAACACGATACAAGTGCATCCACAGCATCCCAACGAACTTTTTCTCGGCACCGACATCGGTGTCTTTCTCAGTGAAGATGGCGGTGAAATATGGCAACCCAGCACGAATGATTTTCCGACCGTACAGGTTTCGGCGATTGTGCTGAACACCAATGCGAATCGTGTTTATGCCGCGACTCACGGGCGCGGCGTCTATAGCGCCGAGTTGCCAAGCCATGAGGCGGTGTTGAACGTGAACGCGAATGAGCTGCAAATGCAAACTCGACCCGGACAAACCGGCGAAGCGAATTTTGCCATATCGAATGCCGGTAGTGCAGTGTTGAATTTCAATATCACCACGAGCGGAGGAGAAGTCAATGTCTCCACCGGAAGCGCGCGCGGCGAGCGCGCGAGTTTGCCGCTCATAAATGCACCTTTGGGAATTCGTCTACCCGCGCCCTCCTCAAGCCTCTCATCTCGCCGCAGCAGCAGTGAAAAAGATTCTGACAGAATGCCAGAAATAGAAAAAGGGCTGGCATTCGTGTCGCCGGCGGAGTTGCAGGGCAATGATGTACTCGTCATCGATGACGGCAACAACACCTCCGATGATTTTATCGGCGAAGGCCCGAACAGCTTCTTTAAATTTTATTGGATGAATCAATTCGATCTCGCGCAGAATTTTCAACTCGAAGCCGTGCAGTTTTATATGCGCACGGAAACGCAGAGCAGCAACACGGTGGAAGTCGCGGTGATGGACGCTGATCTCCAGGATTTGTTGCGTGCCAACGTGGACTTGAGCCTGGCGTCCAATGGCGGTTGGTTCACGATCAAATTTACCAATCCGCTGAGTTTCAAAAACGGCCAAACGTTCTATCTCGAGCTCGGCGCAAACGCTGCGATTGCCTATCCGGCCGGCGCGGATAAGAATGCCCAAGTGCCGAATCGGAGCTACCACTATAATTGGGTCGCGAATGAATATGACGCAATCGGCGCGGTGACGGGATTTGAGAACGGCGCCTATTTGATTCGCGCCCTCGGCACGAAAAGCGGCGGCAATACCAATCAGCCGCCGGTCGCGAAAGCGCAGCTCTCGAAGTCGCAAGCGGGTGTGAACGAATCGATCACGTTCGATGCTGCATTGTCGTATGATCCCGATGGGCAAATCACGCAATATCTCTGGGATTTTGGCGACAACACGACGAGCAGTCAAAAAATTGCCACGCATGCATATACGCGAGCGGGAAATTTTCTCGCCAAGCTGACGGTGACCGACGACAAGGGCGCCACCGGACAAACCATCGGCCTGTTGACGATTTCTTCCGGCGGCACGAATCGCCTCACGGTGAATCCCAGCAGCGGAACGATCATGCCGGGCGGCACCCAAACGCTCAAAGTCACCTTTGACACACAAGGTCTAACGGAGGGCAATTATCAAGGCCAAATCAGCATCACCAGCAATGGCGGCGAGCGGACGGTGCCGGTGCACCTTCTCGTCGGCAACACGACCGGCATTGCTGACAATGTGGCCGGGTTGCCGCGCGCGTTCCGGCTGGAGCAAAGTTATCCGAATCCATTCCGGAGCGAAGTGACATCCCCCGCCATGGGCGGAGGAAATCCGGAAATCAGCATTCGTTATGAGCTGCCGCATGACGGCAATGTTACTCTGGCCGTTTTTGATCTGAATGGCCGCCGCCTCGCGTTGTTGGAATCCGGCCAGAAAACCGCCGGTCAACATTTCGTGCGCTGGAGCGGTCGCGATGGCGAAGGCCGGCGTGTCGCCAGCGGCATTTACTTCTACCGCCTCGAAGCGACCTCGCCGACGGGAGTTGCGACTACGTTGACAAAGAAGTTGGCGATCATGAAGTGATGCTAAAACGTAAGG
Organism: bacterium; assembly: GCA_022072515.1. GTDB lineage: Bacteria > Zhuqueibacterota > Zhuqueibacteria > Zhuqueibacterales > Zhuqueibacteraceae > Zhuqueibacter. The sequence goes on along the minus strand of JAJVHT010000196.1, from coordinate 850 downwards.
CGTAAAACGTAAGGCGCAGGATTGACGTTTTAAGTTTGTAACTATTCGATACCGCCCGGGCGCTTAATTTTGTGAACGAAAGTAAGTTTGCAAGATTGAATAAATCGTATGAAATGAGCGACGGAGCGATGAAATAACTAAACTGTTACCTTTCAGCAATCAACAAAACGCCGCTGGTTTTTCATAAACCCGCGGCGTTTCATTTCTTTCGGATCCGGCGCAATTGGCAAAATTCTCAGAACGGCCCCCACTTGAGCGCGTGTGCCACGAGCAAAGCGATGAGTCCGATTCCCCACCACAGGCATAACAGCGGCAGCAGCCAACGTGCCCAGATGTTCCACGGAATTTTGAGCAGCGCCAAACCGGCCATGAAATAACCCTGTGTCGGCGTGAAAATATTCGTAAAGCCATCGCCGAATTGATAGGCCAGCACCATCGTTTGTTTTGTCACGCCGAGCAAATCAGATAACGGCGCGAGAATCGGAATGGAAAGCGCTGCCTGGCCGCCGCCGGAAGGCACGATGATGCTCAAGAGCACTTGCACGAGGTAAATGCCGATCACACTCACTTCGGCGGGCAGGTGTTTGACTAAATTGGAAAGCGTCATCATGATGGTGTCAATCACTTGCGCTTGTGACAGGATCACCAACGTTCCGCGCGCCAAACCGACCACCAGCGCACCGCCAGTGAGTGAGGCTGCACCTTCGATAAATTTTTCCGCCGTTGCATTCAGTGAAAGCCCGCCCAGCGGCCCGGACAAAATGGCCAGCGCCAGAAAAAGTCCGGACAACTCGTTGATGCCCCAATCCCATTGCATCGCGCCAATGATAAGAAAACCGAAAGCAACGGC
>JAJVHT010000101.1:16560-29978 GCA_022072515.1 bacterium | reverse complement strand
GATAATAAGCTGGCGAACAACAACTCCGGAACTGCTGGACATATTTTCTCCTAATTGACTCGTACACTCCACGGGTTTTTCAATTTACGAAACAATTCGATTTTTAGCAATGGTCTGTTTGTTTTTCCAGCAAGTGTTGAATGAATGTATTTTAGGATTGCTTTATCCGAAATTTTTTTTATCTTATAAATGCTTCCGTGCAAATGGTGAAATTGAAATATCGGCATTTAGCAATCTTGGTATGCGCCTCAAGCTTTGCAGCTATCTGACCTTAGCAGCCTTTATTTTTCTGCTGCTTTATCCGCCGGGACGTCTGTTCCTGAATGACCTCGCCGGCACTAAAATTTCATCGGCGGCCTCCTTGCAACCAACGTCGCGACATCATTGCGCATGTAAGCTGAATACCGGTGAGTGTCATTGCCGGGGCACGTGCTGCAATTCTTCCGGCGAGGGGAAAACTGCGTTTTGCCAAACTCCCAGCCCGCTTGCCGCCTCGGAAGCGCCGCGCCTCATTCCGGCGCCAACGCTCAAGGAATTTCTCTCTGCGGCGCAGCAAATTTCCCGTCATGTTGCGTCGTTTGACTTTGTCATGCCACTTCAACAGGAATTTCCATCCACTTGGTGTGCCCCTCCAGATACACCGCCGCCGCGCTTTCTCTCCGCTCCTTGTTGATTAATTGTATTGAATTCTAAGCAAGCCGAAACAGGCCAACTTGTGTACATCGCGTTATTTCTTTTTGACGCCGCGGGTGAAGTGTGCCTTTACTCGACCTCGGCTTTCTGCACAATTTTTACGAAACTTTTAACGAGCGGAGCCCAAGCCATGTTCCAGAGGTTTTGCCAAAGCAGCTTCTTTGCTTTTTTGATATTTACTGCCCTTCACGCCTTTGCCGCGAATACGACCGCCATTCAGGGGCGTGTTACCGATAGCCGCACCGGCGCAGGAATCGCCGGCGCCAACGTACTGATTCAAGGCACGTGGCGGGGAGCAGCCACCGATGCCAACGGTTATTTCACAATAAACAACGTGCCCGCCAGCGATCGAATCGTTCTTGTGGTCAAACATATCGGTTATACTGAAATTTCCCTCACCATCAAACCCGGCACGGAAAATACGCAGAATATTGCCATCCCCCTCCGGCAGGCCACACTACGCCTTGCAGATGAAGTGATCGTACTGGCCGAGCATAGCAACGACGCTTACTTGCAGAACGCCCAGCGCAGCAATCCTGATGGCGGCGGCAGGATTTTGCGCGACATCCCCGGACTGCAAGCCGTAACCCGCGGCTATGTGGCGTTCGATCCCGTCATTCGCGGGATGAAAGAAGAGCAAATCGTCGTGACGATCGATGGGATCAAAGTCGAGCCGGCTTGCAATGGCCGTATGGATCCGGCCACAGCGTATGCAGATCTGGCCGAGCTTGACGCGTTGATCGTCAACAAAGGTCCCTATGAGGTGACAGGAACGGCGTCGGCCATCGGCGGCAGCATCAATATGGTGAAGCTGCGTCCGGTTTATCAGCCGGCGGGAGTGAAGCTAACGGGCGTGGTGGGTGGAAGCTACAATAGCGTTGCCACTGGCGACAAAGAACAACTGCGGCTTGGAATGAGCACGGCGCGCGTGGGTTTGCAACTTGGCCTGAGCCGGCAAGCCGGCGACAACTACGAATCGGCGCGGAGCGAAGTGCCGTTCTCCGGCTACCAAGATTCTCATGTTGATGCTGTGTTCGGTGTGCGTCTGGCGGAGAATCAAGAACTGCGGCTGGCGCATTATCGCAGTGACGGCGAGGACACCGGTTACCCAGCGCTGCCAATGGACACGCGTGATCATCAAGCGCGTTTGTATGGAATCGATTATATCGTGAGCGCCGCACCATTGGCCATCTCGCGATTTCATCTCAAAGCCTATCATAGCGCCATCTCGCACCTGATGGATAATTGGGATCGCCCGGCAGCAGCGATGCGCGAAATGGCGGTACTTGGCGAGACGGAGACCACCGGTGGAAATGTGCTTGCGGAATGGCAATTCCAGCGCAATAGTTTGAAAGCCGGCTTTGATGTTTGGCGACTTTTGGCCACGGCGCGACAGGACATGCTGAACAAACAAACCGGGATGCGCACGTCGATGTTGACATGGCCGGAGGTGACGATGCGCAGCGGCGCGGTTTTTACGGAATACGGCCGCAGCTTCAGCGATGCCTGGCTGTTGACCGCTGGCGCGCGCGCCAGCAGAGTCGAGTCCGCAGCCGAGGCGCTGACCCCGGCATTTCTGAATTTTCAGCAGCGCACCAGCGGCGCCGCCACAGAAAGCAATTGGGAAGCCTATGCGCATTTGAATTTTGTTCCACAAACAACATGGGCGTTCAGCGCGGCGTGCGGTCGCGGCGTGCGCCCGGCAAGCCACAAAGAAAGATATGGGTGGTATTCGCTCAACCGGCTGGACAACTATGATTACCTCGGCAGCCCGCAGCTCCGGCCGGAAGCCAATGTGGCCGTCAACCTCACGGCACGGTATCATGCGGACAAATTGCAGTTGCGCGTGGAGCCGTATTATAACCGCCTACAAAATTATATCGCCGGCGAAGTGCGCAAAGATTTGTTGCCGCAAAGTATGGGCGCCCGCGGCGTGAAAGTTTACACCAACATCGGCAACGCCCGCATTTACGGCGTCGAGGCGGATTTGAATTGGCAACTTTCCAAAAATTTCGGCTGCTTCAGCAACGTTTCATTTACCGCAGGCCGCGATCTCGAACGCAACGCGCCGCTTCCGGAAATACCGCCGCTCTCGACGTTGACCGGCTTGCGCTATGTCTATCCGGCCAATCGCTTTTGGGTGCAAATCGAAACTCGCGCCGCGGCGCGCCAAAATCAGGTTTCGCCATTCGCCGGCGAAGACAAGACCGCCGGCTTTACGGTCTACAATATCCGCAGCGGGATTCGTCTCGGCAACCAGTTTGCGGTTCAAACTGGCGTCGAAAACCTGACGAACGTTTTTTATCACGAGCATCTTGATCGCGATAATATACCGCAGCCCGGCCGGAATTTCTATTTGAAGACGACGATGCACTTTTGATCCGGGTGTGAAGCAGCACCGGGAAAAGCATGAAATCTTGTCCCGGTGTTGCGCTTCTTCAATTATAGCCAGCTCAGCCAGCCACATTATCTTTCCCGAAAATCAGTTTTGATTTCATCTAAAAAATTTTTATCTTAATTTATACTGACAATGACGCATCGGCAGCACTTCGTTAGACCCCACAAAAATCAACTTGTGAAACCTGCATCTTTGAGGAGAGTAAGAGATGACCGAGGCTCGCCAGGGCTATTACCACCATCCGACCGTGCAAGATCAGCACGTCGTTTTTATTTGTGAAGACGATCTCTGGAGCGTTGCGTGCAGCGGCGGCATTCCGCGCCGTTTGACCAGCAATCTCGGCATCGTCAGCTATCCGCGCTTATCGCCGGACGGCAAATGGCTGGCGTTTTGCGGCCGCGAAGAGGGGCAGCCCGATGTCTACGTCATGCCGGCGGAAGGCGGCGAGATGCGGCGCTTGACTTTTTTCGGCTCGGTGTTTAAAATCGCCTCTTGGACCAGCGACAGCACGGCGATTTTGTTTCTTAGCTCGCATCAGCCGCGCATCCCCATGGACCAGCCGACCGTTTACCGTGTTTCGCTCGAAGGCGAATATCCCCAAAGCTTTCTGCCCTGTCCATTGCGCAATGTGGCGCTGAATCCCAACGGCCCCGGCGTGGCCATTGGCCGCAACAATTTTGATAATGCGCGCTGGAAACGCTATCGCGGCGGTACGGCCGGTGAAATCTGGATCGATCCCGATTTCCCGCATGAAAATTTCAAAAACGGGCGAAGCGGAAATTTCGTCAAATTGAATCTGCCGCAGGGCAATCCCAACGGCCCGCTCTGGGTCGGTGCACGCTTGTACTTTGCCTCGGATCATGACGGCGTCGGCAATCTTTATTCGTGCACTTTAAACGGTGATGATTTGCGCCGCGAAACCGCGCATCGTGATTTTTATGTCCGTCACCCTTCGACCGATGGCCGCACGATCGTTTATCAGGCCGGCGCGGATTTATTTGCGTTCGATGTCGCCACGGCGGAAGCTCGCCGCCTGGCGATTCAGTGGCGCAGCCCATTGGTGCAAACGCAACGCCGCTTTTCGACGGCAGCGCGCTATTTGGAAAATTATCATCTCCATCCCAAGGGCCATGCGATGGCCTTGACCGCACGCGGCAAAATGTTCAGCCTGGCGCATTGGGAAGGCGCGCCGGTGCAGTACGGCACGCGGGCAGGCGCGCGTTATCGGCTCGTGCATTGGCTCCATGATGGCAAGCGTTTGGTCGCCATCAGCGATCAGAACGGCGGTGAAGAAAAATTGGCCGTATTTTCCGGCGAGCCATCGCAGGAGCCGGAGCGCTTCATCGCTGTTCCACCGGGCCGCATGCAAACGCTGCATCCTTCACCAACCGCGGCGCAAATCGCGATCACCACGAGCCGGCTTGATTTGTGGCTGATTGATTTGGAAAGCGGGCAGTCGCGCCGCCTCGATCAAAACGATTTTTCTGAAATCACCGGCGTGACATTTTCTCCGGACGGCCGCTGGCTGGCATATCGCAAAGCCCTGGCCGAAGAAACCAGCGCCATTTTTTTATGTGAATTGGAATCCGGCGCCGTGCATCAAATCACCCGGCCGGTGCTGTATGATTTTTATCCGCATTTCGATCCGGATGGGCGCTATCTTTATTTTCTCTCGACGCGCATTTTAAACCCTGTGAATGACAACGTGCAGTTCTCCGTCAGCTTTCCGGCGGCGAGCAAGCCCTATTTGATTACGCTCCGCAAAGAATTGACGAATCCATTTATTCCCTCGCCGGCGGCGCCTGGTGAAGAAAGCGCGCCGAAGCTCGACGCCGCCAAGAGCAACGGCAAGGAAGAAAAAGCCGCCGAAGTCACCAATGGCACAGAAAAAAGCGAGGGCAAAGAAAAAACGGTGGAGCCGATGCGGATTGATTTGGAGGGCATTCAAAATCGTGTCATCGAATTTCCGGTGCGCGAGGGCATTCACCGGCAGGTGCTCGGCATTAAAGATAAAGTGGTGTTCACCTCGTTTCCGATTCGCGGCCGCGCGGATTTGGGCGACTGGTCGGCTTCGGAGGAAGACGAGGAAAAAGGCACGTTGTGGGTTTATGATTTCGTCAATCAAAAACTGGATACGCTGGCGTATGACGTGCAATCCATTCAAGTCGCCAACGGCGGCAAAACGCTGAGTTATCGCAACGGCCGGCGCTTGCGCGTATTCAAAGCGGGTGAAAAACCGAACGAAAATTCCGAAAGCGCGACGACCCGCAAAAGCGGCTGGCTCGATCTCGACCGCGCCAAATTCGCCATCGAGCCGCGCGCGGAATGGCGGCAGATGTTTCGCGAAGCCTGGCGGTTGCAGCGTGAATTTTTTTGGAACGAAAACATGTCGGGCGTGGATTGGCAAAAAGTTTACGACCGCTACTATCCGCTCGTCGAGCGCGTCGCCACCCGCGCGGAATTCTCCGATTTGATTTGGGAAATGCAAGGCGAACTGGGCACCTCGCACGCTTACGAATCCGGCGGCGATTATCGTTATGCGCCCTATTACACCATCGGCCGGCTGGGCGCAGATTTGGATTTTGACGCAGAGAACCGGCGGTATCGCTTCACCCAAATTTATCGCGGTGATGTGTGGCTGAAAGATTATGCTTCGCCCCTGAGCGCGCCGGGGCTGAATATCTCCGAGGGCGATGCGCTGCTCGCGATCAACGGCGTGCCGCTAAGCGCCACCGTGATGCCGGGACAATTGCTCGCCAATGCCGCCGGGCAGGAGGTCGTGTTAACGGTGCAAACAGCAGCGCCGGACAGCGCGCCGCGCCACGTGACGGTGAAAACGTTGCGCGATGAATTCAAAGTCCGCTATCGGGAGTGGGTGGAACGCAACCTGCGGCACGTGAACGAAGCCACCGGCGGCAAAATCGGCTATCTGCATATTCCCGACATGGGCACGGAAGGCTTGATCGAGTTTCATCGTTATTACCTGGCACAAACACACAAAGCGGGCTTGATCGTGGATGTGCGTTACAACGGCGGCGGCAACGTTTCGGAAATTTTGTTGGAAAAACTCATTCGCCGGCGGCTCGGTTATGACGTGCGCCGCTGGGGTACGCCGCAGCCGTATCCCCATCACGCCATGGGCGGCCCGATTGTCGCACTCACCAATGAGTTTGCCGGCTCCGACGGCGATATTTTCTGCCACAGTTTCAAGCTCCTGAAAATCGGCCCGTTGATTGGCAAGCGCACCTGGGGCGGCGTCATCGGCATCGATCGGCGCTACATGCTGGCGGACGGCGGTTATACCACGCAACCGCAATACTCGTTCTGGTTCAACGACGTGCAATGGCGCGTGGAAAATTACGGCGTCGATCCGGATATCGTTGTGGACTTCGATCCCAGTTCACACCTGCGCGGCGAAGATCCCCAATTGGCGCGCGCGATTACCGAAGCCTTGCGCTTGTTGGAAACCAACAGTGCCGATGCCCCCAAATTTGAAGGTTGGCCCAATTTAGCGCTGCCGGAGTAAGAACAGCATGGTTTTTACTTTGCCGGAACCGTCGAAGTAGCGCTCTGCACTTTCATCGATTGATCGTATTATGAAGATTAAATTAATGATGGAATCGGAAAGATCAATCGATGAAAGCGCTGCTGCTCGTCATTATTGCCTTGCTGGCTTTGACAATTTATAATTGGACTTCGGATTGGGAGATCAGCCAACCTCCCGGCGTCCTGGCGCCAGAAGCTCCGCAGCAAACCCCACTCCCCAAGCCACTGGTTTTTGAAAAGGCCGGCTATCAAATTACCGCTTTGGCGCGTTTCCGCTTATCCGCCCGCATTCTGCATCGAGAACGTTATTGGCTGGATCGCGGCGCCGAGCTCGCGCCCATCGATTTGGCTTTGGGCTGGGGGCCAATGTCCGACCAAAGAATCCTGGCGCAGCTCGATATCAGTCAGAATGGACGCCGGTATTTTTGGTGGGCCTCTTCCCTGCCCCTCGCCGCTGCTGAAATCAATGCGCATGCGGCGAACATGCACATGATTCCGGCGAATACAGAAATCGACGGGTTGCTTAAAGGCCTGCGCCGGGGACAAATCATCACGTTGCGCGGTTATTTGGTGGCCGTCAAAGCCGAGGCCGGCTGGTCTTGGCGCAGTTCGCTGAGTCGCACCGATAGCGGCGACGGTGCTTGCGAAGTCGTGTGGGTGGAGAGCTTGGCGGTTCGCCCTTGAACCGAAAAGTTTATAAACCTCACGGGTAACTATTCAGCTATTCCACCGCCGGGGCGCTCAATTTATGAGATTGGTTCAATACTTTCAAATTTATTTGCACTTACAAAATAAAGCGCCCGGGCGGTGCTGAATAGTTGCCATCAAAGCATAAAATCACCAAGCCGTTAAATCGGGTCAATTTTTTTCAATTCAATTTCGTGGCTCTTCAGCGCCACTTCGCTTCAAACCGATAAGCGTATATAAGGAAGGTCATCCCGAACGAATTGAAACAACGCAATAGATAAAAATTCTTATCGGTTGCGGTACTTCATCGGTTTCTTTTCCAAAAATAATACACCGGCACGCCCAGCGCTAAAAAGAGGAGTCCCGCCCAAGCTTGCGCCGGCCTTTCCACTAAAGTGTTCAGCACAAACCAAACGGAGAGTGTAATAAAAAAGAGCGGCGTGAACGGATAACCGGGCGTTTTATAAGCGCCCGTTGCGGAACGGCGTCGAAAAATAAAAATGCCGGCGGCCGCCAACGCGAAGAAAATCCAATCCGTGAACACGACATACGAAATTAAATTCTCGAAAGTGCCCCAAAACCAAACGAGCACGATCGCCCAAAATGATTGCAAGAGAATGGCAAAAGCGGGCGTGTGAAATTTCGGATGCACTTCGGCAACTTTTTGGAAGAACACACCGTCATGCGCCATGGCATAATAAATGCGCGGCGCCGTGAGCGTGTAAATTCCCGTCGTGCCGAACGTTGAAATGAAAATCGTCAACGCAATCAAGCTGGCGCCCAGCGGGCCGAGAATCGTGCCGACGGCGTCCGCGGCTACCCGTGAGGAAGCGGCGATCTGCGCCGGGGGAAGCAGAAACATGTAAGCCACATTGGTCAGCAAATAAATCAACGTGACCGCGACGGCGCCGAGAATCATCGCCAGCGGCACCGTGCGCTGCGCGTTCCTGGCTTCGCCCGCTAAAAAACTGGCGTGTTGCCAGCCGCCATACGACCACAACACACCGACCATGGCCACGGCCAACGCGCTGCCGAGACCATTGGGCAAATCACCGAGGGCCGCCGCGAAATCCGTTGTCGCGCTTGTGCCCCATCCAATTCCGACCACGATGAGTCCGCTGATACCGGCGAGTTTGAGCAGGGTAAACACATCGGAGAACACGCCGCCGGCCTTGACGCCGAGTACATTGATGATCGTCACGATGATAATGCCGGCAATCGCGACGAGTTTAAAACCAACGGCGCTCAGCGGCACGAAGTAGCCGAAATAAGTTGCAAAGGCCACGCTTAGCGCCGCAATGCCGCCAGTGTTGATCACCAGAAAATAACTCCAGCCATAGAGAAATCCCGCCAACTCGCCATAAGCTTCCTTGAGATACACGTAGACGCCGCCCGCGCCCGGCATTCTCGCGCCCAACTCGGCAAAAGTCAGCGCCCCGGACAAAGCCATCAAGCCGCCGCCGATCCACACCAGCAACGTCCATTTCGGCGACGGTAGCGCACGCACGATGGACGACGGCGTCAGAAAAATTCCCGAGCCAATCGTCGAGCCGATGGCGATCATCGTCATGTCAAAGAGCGTGAGTTTTTGTTTGAGTTCGGGCATTGTTCAGTCTCAGTACGCAGTGGCCAGTCGTCAGTAATCCATGTCATGCTTTCTGCAGCGCCTCGCGTGTCGCCGCGATAGCCTGCAGAATTTCCTCCGGCGAATTGTAGAAATGCGGCGAGTAGCGCAATTTGCCGTGACGCAGCGAAATGGTGATTTTGCGCGCGCTGATAAATTGAAGCACCGCATCGACATCAATCCTGGCCGGCAATTGGATCGTGACAATGCCCGCGCGCTCAGATTCTGTCGCGGGTGAAAGCAGCGCGATACCATTAATTTTTTGCAACTCGTCTGTCAATATTTGTGTCAATGTTAAAATGTGATTTTCAATATTTGTGACGCCAAATTCCACCAACGTCGTGAGCGCGCCGTGCAAGCCCCAGATGCCCGGATTGTTGAGCGTGCCGCCTTCGTACCGCCGGGCTGAAGCCGCCAGCGGCTGGTCGAAATTGAAAAAATCCCAGGCATTCTGCACGGCGAGCCAGCCGAGATATTGTTGCTGCAGCTCGGCTTGCATTGCTTCCGTCAAATATAAAAACCCGGTGCCGTGTGGCGCCATTTGCCATTTCTGGCTGCCGGCCGCCAGCGCATCGATTTTCATCTTTTGGACATCAACGGCAATTCCGCCCACCGCTTGAATACCATCCACCACGAAAAAAACACCACGCCGCCGGCAAAGCTCCCCGATGGCCGCCATGTCGGCGCGATAGCCGGTCAGGAATTGCACGGCGCTCAAGGCGACGACGCGGGTGCGCGGCGTCAGCGCGGCGGCGATGTCTTCCGGTGTGATCTTGTGGTCGGGGCAACGCACGAAATCCACTTCGACGCCGAGGCGGCGCAAATGCAAATAAGGATAGACATTCGCCGGAAACTCCATGTCGTTCAGCAAAACGCGATCACCGGATTTCCAGCGAATGCCGGAGGCGACAATATTAATGGCTTCGGACGTACTGCCAACGAAGGCGAGCCGATCTGGCGACTCGGCATGAATGAGCTGCTGCAAGAAAACGCGGCACTCGTCGCGCTTTTGCACGTCACCGGGATAATCATCGATGCGGCCATGCGAGCGATCTTGCAAATGCGCCGACATCGACGCCAAAACGCGCGTCGAGAGCGGCGAGGTGGCGGCATGATTCAAATAAATTTTCCCTTCGGCGATATGGGGAAAGAGCGAACGCGCTTGGGCGAGCCTGTCGGAAGGAAGCAAGCCGCCGGCAAGAAATTTTTCTGTCCGATCAGGCGAGATTGCAATCTTCGGCGTCATGAAATTCATTGATAATCGCTTTCGCACGTTCGTAATCCCGCCGCGCAATGAGAGCTTTAACGGCGCCGACGCCGCCGGCGGCGATATACCACGGCGCGATATGGCCCATCATCTCATCCTGCAAAATCGTGGGAATGCCATATTCTTCCAGCAGGCTTTTGATAAAACCCGTTTCAATCGCATTGCCGGCGTGAACAACGACAAGATCATCAGGTTGGGACATGAATTTATTGCCTCACGAGTCGGGTAAAAATTTATTGAAGCTTCAAGATACATCGCGGCAAGCCCAAAGTCAAGCCTTGCGGCCGGCTATTTGCCCCAAGCGGCAAAAAATCCCGCCAAAAAAAAATCCAAAAATCCCTTGACTTTTAAATAGAAAACATTAAATTATAAATAGTTTATATATAAAATATATGCATCAAAACAAATCTTCCAATGAGGCGGTTGCAGCAAATGAAGGCACGGTTAACCACAGGCACCTTGTTAGATCGTGAAAGTTACCCGGACGGTCGCAAAGAAGCGCTGAAATTATGGGTGGTATTGGCGCGGTGTTTTAATTCATTTGCCCAAAATGAGGCGCACCACTTGAAGGCGTTTGACCTGACGCCGCCGCAATTCGGCGTACTGGAAACGCTCGCCCATCTGGGGCCGATGAAAATGTGCGAAATCGGCATGAAGCTTTTGATGAGCGGCGCGAATGTTACCGGGGTCGTCGATAGATTGGAAAAGAAGGGGCTCGTGCGCCGGGCGCTGGAAGCGGAGGATCGCCGCATGTTTCGCATTCATTTGACCGAAGAGGGCGGTAAACTGATTGCGAAATTTTTTCCCATTCATGCCGGGCGGATCGAAGCTTTCACCAGCGTGCTGACCTCAAAAGAAAAACGCGTGTTGACCGATTTGCTGAAAAAACTCGGCCGGGCCCAACGCCACGAAGCGGAGCCTGAGCGCGTTCAGGCCTGAAAGTAACTCGGACGTAAAAATTTTTAAATACTCTATTCATCTTTATTCCAACTCATTTTCCCAGGAGGAAATATGCGTTTTACCAAAATAACTGCTGTCCTGTTCGCCTTGTCGGCTTGCACGGTAAGCAGCTTTGCACAGGAAGAATTAGAAATTGATCCCGTCCATACCAATGTCAACTTCACCGTGCGCCACATGGTGGTGGCAAAAGTCTCCGGCACTTTTAAAGAAGTCGCCGGCACCATCATGTATGACGAGAAAGACCTGACCAAGTCTGCGGTGAAGGTCGCGATCAAAACCGCCAGCATCAGCACGCAGAACGACAGGCGTGACAACCATTTGCGCAGCGCGGATTTTTTCGACGCCGCCACGGATTCAGTCATCACGTTCGTGAGCAAATCCATCAAAAAAAGCGGCGACGGTTACATTGCCACCGGCGATTTGACCCTGCGCGGCGTTACCAAAACGGTTGATCTACCCTTCCAAATTCTCGGTGTTCGCAAAGAAGCGCGCGGCACATATTTGGGTATCGAGGCAGCGCTAACGATTGATCGTTTTGACTACGGCGTAAAGTGGGACAGAAAGCTGGATGACGGCAATTTAGTCGTCGGCAAAGACGTGCAGATCAATATCAACGTCGAAGCGAGACCGCCCAGAAAACAATAAACCGCCTGCTGCTTTGGCAAAAGTGTAAATGCAAACGCCACTTGTTTTGTGCACCGAACAAGTGGCGTTTTTTTGATAAGCAATCGCACTCAAGCTACGATTGGCAACACGTCAAACTTTTGTCCTACTCGATTTTGATCGTCAAAACGCATAGGCATCACCACAAACGCCTATATTGAGACCGGCCCCGCAACTTCCAAGCTGCGGGGCCGCCTCGCGGTCAAGCATTCTCGCCGATCTTCATTAAAAATTTAATGAAGTTGACTTGACCATAGCCGTTTACACTTTTCCTGCAGGCCATTTAACATTATTTGACCATCGCCATTTTGCGCGTCATCACAAAATCGCCGGCTTCCAGGCGGAAGAGATAAAGTCCGGTGGAAAGCTGGCGACCGTTGTTGTCTTTGCCATCCCATGTCGCGGCGTAAACGCCGGCCTCTTGCAGCGCGCTAATCAGCGTGCGCACTTCCTGACCAAGGGCGTTGTAAACCCGCAGCGTCACATTCGTGCGCGCTGGCAAATGATACTTAATACTGGTTTCAGGATTAAACGGGTTCGGAAAGTTTTGTTCCAATTCAAACTTGGTTGGCACTTCCGCGGCCGTCTCTTTGACGCTGGTCGTGCCCAACGTCAATTCGACATTGCCAACGCTGCGGCCATTGCCGACCGAGACCGGCACCGCTTGCTCGGCATCGCCCGTGGCACTGGTCGCAGAAATTTTGAACTCACCGGCCGGCATCTCGTCGAGGCTGAAACTGCCGTCGTCACCCGTCAGCGCAGTGGCGATAATGACGCCATTATCCAACGCTTGCACGATGGCATTTTCCGCGCCGCGACCCAGATTCTTATGCCGCACGCGTCCGGCGATTTGATACGGCCCGCGCTGCGCCGGTGCGAGGCTAAAACTGATACCGTCCACAACGTTGTTGTCTACCGCAAAAACCTTGGCTTCCCGGAAGGAGTTGGCGTTTTCAAAAAATTCACTGATGAAACGCGGCGCTGAAGCGACAGCGACATATTTGCCGGCCGGCACGCCAGAGATTTTATATTGGCCAAATTCATCCGCCATGGCAAATAACGGATGGGCCGGAACGTTGCTCACCGTGCTCATCGAAATCACCAGCACGAAGGCGTGCGGAATCGGATTCTTGTCCGCCTCGGAAATAACCGAGCCGGCAATGACACCGCCGCGTGGCGTGAACGGTTTCAATTCAAAATTAATCCCTACGGTTTCATTGGGCGCTTCGACTTTCACCGGTGTGGCATTTTCACGTTGCTCGGCGTCTTTATAGTAAAGGCCGGCAAAACCCGCGGCGCTGGCAAACACGAGATATTCACCCGAAGGCAGGCCGTCGATGCGATAGTTGCCGTCACGTCCGGTTTGGCTACGGCCAATCGGCACTGAGGCATTGGCTTTCAAGAAAATTTGCACTACCGCGCCGGCAATCGGTTTTTGATCGGCAGCCGAAACCACATTGCCTGCAATCGCGCCGCCAGCCGTCAATGTGAAATTGATTTCTTCGACGTTGCCGCTTTCAGGAACTTCTACCGGCGTCGCCTCTTTGAGAATGGCCGTTTCCTTCCAATATTCCGGCAGG
>JAJVHT010000101.1:0-16460 GCA_022072515.1 bacterium | reverse complement strand
GAAGTCAACGCCTTCCACCTTTTGCTCTTCTTGCACGCTCACATGATCCGCATTGAGGAGAGTGCTTTTATCCTTGTAATATTCGCTTTTGAAACCGGGGGCTTCGGCAAAAACGGCATACGTGCCCGCCGGCAACGTGTTGATGAGGTAAGCGCCTTTGGCATCGGTAACGGCGTGATACTTCAAATTCGGCCGCACCACGAGAATCGCCACGACATGCGCGCCGGCGACGGGTGTTTGGGCATCATCGTCACGAAGGACTGCGCCGGTGATCGTTGCGCCCGGGCTAAGCGTAAAATTAATTTCCTTTTTCACCTCGTTTTCAGCAAGCCGGAGCGGTGTGGCTTGCTCAATTTGGCCGGCTTCATTATAGAATTCGGGCAGATATTCTCGCGCTTCAGCGCGCACCACATAAAGACCTGGAATAAGTTTTTCCAACGCGTAATTGCCTTGCGCATCGGTTTCGAGGCGGCGGCCAAAACGGAACGCGCCGATATAATCAGCCCACACCACGGCTTTCGCCAACGGATTGCCCGTTTTCTGATCTTTTACATTGCCGGCAAGCGCGGCGGTTGCCGAAGCGACAATTACACGTGCTTCGCCACGGTAAACCACGCCGCCAAATTCCACAAACGCGACCACCGCACCCATGCCCTCGCCGGCCCCGGCGGTAAACAAACCGCTGTTCGGCTCAATCTTGCCCAAGCTGTTGGGAAGAAGTTCCCACTTCACGCGCAACGCCGGGTCCGGCGGCCGGTTCGAGGTGACGATTACCGCTTTGAATTGCTGCGTTCCCAGCGGGGCGACAATCGCCTCACCCGGTTCGACCACAACTCTAACCGGCAAAATCGGTTCTTTGCCGATAATGACGCGGGTTTCGCCGGCATACGTCATCATTCCGACCAGCGCCTTTGCAAAAATTTTGACTTCGCCGTCGCGGCGACCGGCCATAAAAAAGCCGTCCTCGCTGATCGTGCCGAGAGAATCCGGCTGAACGGACCAGGTTATTTTGTCAATACGCAATGCCACGCCCTGGCTGTTGAACAAGAGCGCTTGAAATTTCAGCCCCTGCCCCGGCTCGATACGCGCCTCGTTCGGCGTGATCATCAGCTTGGCTGCAACCGGCCCTTGCGCGGCAACGTTGGATACGATACCCAAAAATAAAATAGCGGCAACCAGATAACGACACAATCGCATAAGCGTACTCTCCTAAAGTTTAAGGTTCCTTTGAGTTGTAGTTTGTAAACGTAAAACGTGACCTGTAAATCGAAATCATTCTCCCGCGTGGCCCAAAGTCAGCCTGACGTCGGAAACACGCGGGAGAAGTCTATGAAGGGAGAAGATAGAGTTTTAAATCTCGCCCACAGAAATTGAACTCCCGTCGCCATGCCATTCAATCTCTCGGTGGATTTTTATTGCAGCAGTACATTCTCTACATTTTATTTGCGTTTACAATTTTCAAGCAAATCATTCGCGACTTCCACAATTGCGACGGCGAGACGCAATTGGCCGCGCTCCAATGCGGCCCGGCTGCGTTTGCTCATTTCCAATGCCTGCGCCTGCACCGTTTGGCAAGTTTCAGCATCACCGGTGTTGGAAATTTCTTGCGCCGCGCTCTCAACTTGCGTCACACGCGACAAAACTGTTTCGCGCGTCAACGCCATAGATTCGCCCGGCGCGGCCGTATCGCGCCACAAGGTTTCGGCGCGCAGAAGCAGATGCTGCGCCAAGCGAATCAATTGGAAGCCGAGCACCAAACGATCCCGGCGGCCGGCAGTCTCTGCCGCTTTGTAAGCATTGGTGGCCAGTTCGACTAATTGCGCCGCTTCGGTTTTATTCGACTCGCGCACTTTGGCGTCGACTTCCTGAATATCGCCCGCCAACTCCTGCAACGCCTCGTTGAAGCGCTGCGCCATATTTTCCGTCGTCAACGCGCCGCGCTCCGCCTTGCGCATGGCTTTATCCACAAAATTGCGCGCCAACTCGACGCGCCATTTCGCTTCCTGCGGTTGCTGGCGCTCGAGCGCGCCTTCGGCTTCGCGCGCCAAAACGCGGGCGCGTTCGAGAAACAACGCCGCGCGCGGATCGGCGTCGCCTTGCGTCTCCTGCTCGGCGTTTTGGATCAGATCCTGCAGCAACGCTATTTCATTGCGCCCAAAGTCCTGACCTTTGCGGTCCAGCATCGCGAGATGAATCACCCGCAACAGCAGGCGAGTGGCGCCGCGATAAAGCTGCTGGCCGATGGCGATTTCGCCTTTGCGAAACGCTTCTTCCGCGGTGCGGGCCTGCTTTTGCGCTTGCGCCAACACCAGCGCCGCCGCCGTATTTTGGCTCGTCTCGACGGCTTCTTGCGCCCGCTTGGCCAAATTTTCGTAACGCTCTTTTTCGCGGTTCAGCGTCGTTTCCAGTGTAGCATCCGGCGATGGCTTGCGGCCTTCCACCAGCGCGAGCGCCTTTTCGACCAGCGCGATGGCGATTTGATAAAACTCAAAAGCCCGGCGGGGATCGCGCGTGATTACACGCTCGGCATCGAGTTGGGTTTTTCGCGCCTGATAAACCAGCCGCTGCGCTTCGCGATTGTTTTGCCCCAGCACATTTTGTTCGGCGCGGCGCATCAATTCCGCCAGCGTGTTGCGCAAACGGTTGAGCGGCAGATCCAACGTCAGCTTGACGGCGCGATCCACGTGACTCTTGCCCAACACCAGATTCGCCAGCGCTTCTTTCAGCAACAATTCCCGCAGCCGGTTGTCATTCATCGTCAACGCGCGCGTGTATTTGGCCTCGGCCTCGTGCAGCAGCGCTTCCGCCTTTGTCAACAACTCCCGCGCTTCGCGATTTTCAAACGTGGGCACGATTTCCTTGGCCTTGGCAAGGGCATCTTTTAGCTCCTGCCAACCGGCTTTGACACGGGCTTCGGTGGGATCTGGCTGTGCTGCAACGGGAACAGTTATTGATAGAAATAAAAAAAGGCTCAACAACAAAACCGCTATTGAGAGAAACGGCGGGCGAGCGAAAAAATTGTGGCGCGCTTGGTTCATTATTTTGGAAAACGCTTCACCGTCCGAACGCTTTAGGGCGAGAGTACCCATCACTTTTGTCCAACAAAATGCCTCAGCACATAAATCGTCCGGACGGTTACTTGAATAGTTGATTTTTATATTAAAGACCTTCGTCCCATGACAGCGGAACGAAGGCTCGTGTTCTTTCCGTTTTCCTGCAAGGGCTATACCAGACAGAATCGAACTTCGGCTCAAGCCGCTCTAAACAACTGAATTTAAATGACCTGTCTCCAATACAAGCTGTACGTTTTTAGTGTAAAATTTAAAAAATGTACATTAGCGTACAAAAACCAATGTACATGCGGGGACAGAATTTTTTACGTCAACCCGCTTTTCAGTAAAAGATTAACCAGCCAAAAAACGTTTGTTTTTCTTCGTTGCAGCTCCCATTTCGTTGCGCAATTCAAGTTTCAAAACCTCACCCATTTCCCATTGCCCGCAGCGCCGCAATGCGTTGCAGCACCGGCGGGTGCGAATAATGCAAAAACACCAGCAGCGGGTGCGGCGTCAAATTCGAGAGCGTATCCACCGAGAGCTTTTTCAGCGCAGTAATCATGTTCTCCGGCTGGCCAGTGGTTTCTGCCGCGAAGTGATCGGCTTCATATTCGTGCCGCCGCGAAAGAAGATTCATCACAATGGACAAAATCAACTCAATCGGTGTATACAGCAGCGCAAAAAAAATCAGCCCGGCGTAAATCGAGGGCTGCCGCATGTCAAACGCCTCGAACAAACCGGCGTGCGTGAGAAAGATCGACAGCAAATAAAACATCACGCCGGCGTGCAACACGCTCACCACCATGCCCTTCACAATGTGTTTCTTTTTGTAATGGCCAATCTCATGGGCGAGCACCGCTACCAATTCCGCCACCGAATGCTGCGCCATCAATGTGTCGAATAGCGCGATGCGCTTGTTCCTGCCGAAGCCGGTAAAAAACGCATTCGCTTTGGTCGAGCGCTTCGAGCCGTCCATCACAAAAATATTCGCCAGTGAAAATTTCACCGATTGCGCATAGGCGAGAATCGCCGCTTTTAAATCGCCGTCCGGCATCGGCGTGAACTTGTTGAACCACGGCATAATCCACGTCGGCGCGATGAATTGCACCACCAGCGTGAACAAAGTGGTGAGCATCCAGCAATAGAACCAGCCGTAAGCGCCGCTTTTCTCCAGCAAAAAGAGCAGCGCCGCCAGCAGCGGCCCGCCGATGAGCACCGCCAACACCAGTCCTTTCACCGTATCCGCCACAAACGTCGCCGGCGTCGTCTTGTTGAACCCGAAGCGCGCTTCAATCACGAACGTCGAATAAATTTGAAAGGGCAGGGAAAAAATCATTTTCGCCAAAAACAAGACGCCGATATAAGCCAGGCCGGTTGTTATTGGTCCGAAACCCCAAGTCCGTAATTCCTGGTCGAGCCAGTTAAAGCCACCGCTGAACCAGAACGCCAGCAACAGAATCAAATCAATCGTCGCCACGATCAGCTTGAAGCGGGTTTTCACGCGTGTGTACTGTTGCGATTGGCGATAAGCCTCGGCGTCGTAAACGCCTTGGAACTCGGCCGGGAGTTTTTCATTCAACGCCCTGAGGTTCAAATAATCGGCCAACAGATCTAACAAATAGCTGACGACAAGCGTCGTCAAAATAATGATGGCATAAAAGTTCATAGCGAGGCTTTCTCGGGATTTTTCATGGCCAGTGACGCAGAATTACTTTCCGATCAACGTCTGCAATTCCTCCAAAAACGAACCCATTAACCGGAAACCATTTTCCCAAAATTCGGCGCGGCGGAGATCGAAGCCCATTTTTTTCATCATATTTTCCGGTGAATCGGCGCCGCCGGTTTCCAGCAATTCGATATAACGCGGAATAAAACTTTTGCCTTCTTCTTCATAACGATTGAACAACGCCAAAACCAGCAGCGCGCCGAAGGTGTACGCGTAGCAATAAAACCGCGTGTGCATGAAATGCGGAATCGCGGCCCAGTACCATTGCTGCTCGGGCAAAAAATCAACCGCATTGCCATACATTTCATGGCGGCGCTTTGTCCACAGCTCGCAAAGCTGCGGCGCGGCCAGCCGGGTTTTGGCGCCCTGCAAATGCGCGTCCAATTCGAAGCGCGTGTAATAATTTTGCGTGTGAATCGTCGCGAAAAAATCTTCCAGTTTGCCGGTCAAAATCGCGATACGCAGCTCACGCGCCTTGACTTCGCCGAGCAACTTGCGTGTCAGCAGCATCTCCGCAAAGACCGAGGCGGTTTCAGCGGCCACCAGCGGCGGATGATAGTTGAACAACGTCTGCTTGCGGCTCGCGTAAAAATCATGCAGCGCATGGCCCAGCTCATGCGCCAGCGTATAAACATTGTCGATGTCGTCGTTGTAGCTCATCAAAATGTACGGATGGTGCTGCGGCAGCGTGCCGTGGCAATAGGCGCCGCCGCGCTTGTTCGGGCGCACTTCCGCGTCGATCCATCGGCGGTCGAACATCTGTTGCGCCAAGCGGTTGAATTCGGGCGAAAAATTTTCAAAGGCCTGCAAGATCATCCGTTTCCCGTCAGCAAAAGGAATCACTTCGCGCTGCGCTGTCACCGGCGCAATCAAATCGCAGCCGCGCGTTTTGGGCAGTTTCAACAACTGCGCTTTCAACGTGTAATATTCCTGCGCGAGATGATTGTGCGCGCTCGTCACCTCCATCATGGTTTCGACAATCTCCGGCGCGATACGATTGCGCAAATGCGCCGGGGCAATCGGGCTGTCATAGCCGCGCATTTCCATTTCCAACGCATGATCTTTGAGCATGGTGTTGAAAAGATTCGTGAACAGAATCGTATTCTCGCCATAGCGGCCATCGAATGCGCGCTTGGCCCGTTCGCGCAATTCCGCCTCGGGACGGCGCAGCAGGTTGCGCACCTCCTCCCCCGTCAACGTTCGAACTGCGCCATCGACTTCCAACTGCCACGAAAACGCCGCGGTGTATTCCGTGTACAAATTAACCAGGGCGTGTTTGCCGGACAAATCTTTTTTGTTGATCACCTGCTCTTCCTTTTCGGAAAGCGTGTACGGCGTGTGCAGCCGCACGCCTTCGAGATAATGGCGATACGTTTCGAGCCGGCCGGTGGCCAAAAGCAGCGCAAATGCGGCCGGCGCAATTTTTTGCAGCTCGATCTCAAAGAAAAGCACGGAATTTTGCACCTGCGCCATCAACTCCTGGCAGCGCGCATACAACGCTTTCGTCGCATCGTCCGCCGTATCCGCCGTGAAAGCGAGAAAGGCGTAAATTTCCGGCTGATAAATTTTGCCATAAATCGCTTCCAGCTCGACAATCGCTTCATGCAGAATTTCAGCCGTGACGGCCTCTGCCATAATTTTGCCGCGATAATTGCCGGCAAATTTCTCGGCCCGGCTCAACGCCTCTTGCAGATCGGCTTCGAGACGGGCGTCATCGTGACGAGCGTACAGCTCGGAAATATCCCAACGAACATTTTGCGCTTTCAGAACTCTTTCCGAAGTCATTCTCTTCCTTTCGTGTATAAAATCCGAATTGCAAAGTTGGATAAATTTATACAAAGTGGGACTCGGAAGCAAACGAAAAGTTATGAGAAACTGCTTGCTTTGGCCGGAGGCAATTCCTATCTTACACGAGAAGACGATATGGCATTTATTCTGGATCCCCAACAACATGACGCCGGCGTGCGGTTGTTCTTGCGGCATTATGCGCTTTCGCCAAGCCGCCGGCCCGCGCTCGAAACATTGCAGCAAATTCTCGCCGCTTTCGCGCATTTACCGTATGAGAATTTGAGCAAGATCATCAAATTCAATCGCTGCAGCGAGAACGAGGCCCGCCGTTTGCGTTTACCGGAAGAGGTGATCGCCGAGCATTTGCAGTGGCATCTTGGCGGCACCTGTTTTTCGCTGACGTTTTTCCTGCAAACCATTTTGCAGCATCACGGTTTTGCCGGCTATATCGTCATGGGCGATATGAAAGCTGGAAAAAATATTCATTGCGCGCTGGTCGTCATGCTGGAGGGCGTGAGATACCTGGTTGACCCCGGCTATCTGCTGCGCCAACCGCTGGCGCTCGATCCGAAGCGGCCGCGGCTTTATCATACGGAATTTACCGGCGTAGAATTACGTTTCGACGAGCCGGCCGGAGGCTACGACGTCTTCACGTTCAATCGGCAGGCGATGAAATGGCGCTATCGCTTTGCCGACCGCCCAACGCCGCCGGAGGAATTCCTTCAACATTGGCAGGACTCGTTTCACCGCAACAGCATGCACGGCCTCTGTCTCACCCGCGCCACGGCGGAAGAGCTGATTTTTATTCGCCAGGATTTCATGCGCCTCACCACTTTGGACGGCAAACGCAATATCCCGATCAAAGCGAACTATCACGCGACGATCCAGGAAATCTTCGGCATCGCGCCGGAATATGTCGAGCAGGCACAGGCTGCGTTGCGGGAAAATCTGGCACGTGAACGCGCAGCCCAAACGGCGTCGTCTGGTCAGGTGCAATATTAAATTTTTAATTATTAGTTTGAAATTTCAAATTCATCGTAACAATGGCGTTGCCCCAATTACCCTTGCCGGTCAAACTCATCGTCGCGGCGCTTTATTCCGACGAAGAACGCCTTCACACCGCGCGCGAAAAACTGATTCAACAGTTCGGGCCGGTTGATTTTGCCAGCCCGCCCTTTCCTTTTACTGTGACGGCGTATTACATTCCGGAAATGGGTTCGCCGCAAATCCGTTTGTTTTATTCGTTTGAAAAACTCATTCCACCGGAAGACCTAGCTCGCATCAAATTGGCGACGAATGCTATCGAGAACGAATTAGCCATCGCCGGACGGCGCCAGGTGAATCTCGATCCGGGCTATCTCGACCCGGATAAATTTGTTTTGGCCTCGGCGAAATACCATGGGCACAAGCTTTATCTCGCGGACGGTATATGGGCGGATTTAACACTGCACTATGAAAAGGGGCATTTCAACGCCTATCCGTGGAGTTTTGCGGATTTCCGCGGGGGGGAATATGAGTCAGCGTTTTTGCGCATGCGGGAAATTTACAAAGCGCAGTTGAAGCATGAACGGAATTAGACGACGACTTGCGATTGCGGGCCGCGTAAAAATTCGAGTTTGCCGTCAATGCCGTTTAGACGCAGATCGAAATGGTTGAGAATATCGCGGCCAATTATAGCATACTGGCTGTCTCCGACAACGACTTCGACGTGTTGAAAAATCCAGTTATGCATTTCGAAATCAACACGATATAAAGCGGTAAAGTCGCCCGTACCTTTATAGCTCTCAATATAAATCGTACCACTACGCGGTGGCTGTAATTCTGTCACAATTTCTGGTGTAATAACGGAGCAAGCAGCCCCCGTATCAATCAAGTCCGGCTGAGTTATAACCCTGCTACGCTCTCTTGGGTTTCGAATAACAACATTAACCAAAGGCGCAGGAGGATCGATCTGGCGGTTGTAATTATAAAAAAATTCAAAGCCGTCTCAAAGCCTTTCGTGGAGAAAATATTCTCGCAACCGGAATAGCTTCATCAACAAGTTGAATATAAACCTCGGCATTGGGAAATTTTTTCACAAATCGCAAGAGGACCTCGCGGCGTGTATCGCCGACTTCGACAACTTGTTCATCATAAATGGCAACCCATTTCCCGCGCAACGTTTTCAAAAGCTCGGGCAGTTTAAGAAAAAATGTTTGCTCATCGCGCAACCAAGGGTCGTCAACAGATTTAGGAAGAGGCAGTTGCGGCGCTTCGAAAACTTGAATTTCATCTTGCATTTCCGGCATGATGTACTTCGCAAAAAATTGTGGTTGTCTCAATGGTTGCAAGATACAAAAGAATAATATACTTTTCAAGACTTTTTCATGACACTTTTTCATGACGCTCAAAGACAAACTCCGTGAGTTAGAACGCGTTCAGCCGAAGGCCAGCATGCCCGCGCCGGTGAAAAAAAATGCGGAACTCGAAGAGGTGCTGGGTGGGAACGAAAGGGAGGGATGTTTCGTCGTCGAACACCGCTTTCCGCTAAACAACACGCACGGCAACGTCCGGTTGAGCCATATTCAAGATATTGCCGCCCCGGCATTAGCCATCGCCGGAAAAGACGAGAACTTGGCCAAACTTGATTTGAAACGCGCGTTGTTTCTGGATACCGAAACCACCGGACTCGCCGGCGGAACCGGGACAACGGCTTTTCTCGTAGGGATCGGGCGATTTGAAGATGAGACGTTTGCGGTGCGACAATATTTTTTGCGCCAACCTTACGAAGAAACGGCGATGCTCAAGCATCTGCAAGCGTTAGTCGAGCCGAGCAGCGGCTTGGTGACTTTCAATGGCAAGAGTTTCGATATTCCGTTGTTGCGCACCCGTGCGGTGTTGAACCGTCTGCCGCTCAATTTTGAGCGTGTGCCGCATCTGGACGTGCTGCACGCGGCGCGGCGCTTGTGGAAAGAGCAATTTGGTGATTGCTCGCTGGGCGGCCTGGAAAGCAATATTCTGCGCGTGAGCCGCAGCCATGACATTCCCGGCGCGCTCATTCCACAAATTTATTTTGATTTTCTGCGGTATGGCGATATCACACAATTGCCGGAAGTTTTTTCCCATAACCGGCAGGACATCCTGAGCATGGCGGCGCTGTTGGTGCGCATGGCCCAGCTCGTGCAACATCCGCTGCAAAGAGACGCCACGGCTGCGATCACTGCACACGAATTGCGGCGCGTGGCGCTGTTGTATCGCCAACTCGGCGATTTCAGCGCCAGCGTCACGCTTTTCGAGCAATTGTTGCAGCAAACCGCGGCGCCGCCGCGTTTGGAAGATCATCTCGCGCTCGGCCTGTGCTACAAAAGCCAGCGCCGTCACAATGACGCGAATCGCGTTTGGCAACACCTCATTACGCAACTGCCCTTTCATCCGTTGCCGTATATCGAACTGGCGAAACATTGTGAGCATCGGGAGGGCGCGGTGGCGGCGGCGCTGGATTGGGTTGAACGCGCCTTGCGAAATTTACAATTGCGAGAAGAGCTCGGGCGGAAAAATGATTGGGCGGTTTTCAAAAACGATCTCTTACATCGGCAAGAACGGCTGCGGCGAAAACTGCAAAACCGTAAAACGAACACAATTGGCTTAGACAGACGCGGATAGCCCCGGCGTTTCGGAGCCTGTCAACGTTTGTCCATTGCCTCCGCGCCGGTTAGTCCTGATTCAACTCATTCGGATCAGGCAACGTCGGATCGACGCCATACGGATTACCATGCACTTCGCTGCCCTGCCAGATGGGATTGGAAGGATCCGTGACATCATTGCGCTCGTCAAAACTGTCGCTATCCACGCCACCGCTCCGGCTAATTTCGTTGGCGCGTTCATCAAAATAGTCGTCAAAAACTTTTCTCCAGAGACCCATGATTAACCTCACCTCATAATAGTTGTTGTTAGATGAGGCGTCCCTGCCGCTGAATTATCATCAAAAACCGTACGTTTCGTTCCACTTTCGCGTGAGGTCAAATCGCCTCCGTGCTTGGCCCCGATTTGTTGCAACACCCCAAGGAAATCGGGGGCGACTTTTAGCCGCGCAACATTAAGGAACAATGATCCATCGCCGTACGTTCGTCGCTTCGATGTTTTACACGTGTTGAGCAACCTGGGAAGGAGACAACTTCACCTATGCTGGGAAGTCATCGCGATGCAGACCCCGATTTCGCCATGCCAGGATCGCTGTCAAGGCAAGACCGGGGTGTTTCTCACGGCCAGATAAGCCAAACCGTCGTCAATCCGAGTTGATTTCATTCGGATCGGGCACGGTGGGATCGGCGCCATATGGTGTCGAGTGCACATCGCTGCCCTCCCACACCGGGTTGCCGGGATCACCGATCTGATTGCTTTCGTCGTACAGATCGGGATCGCCATTGTTGCTGCTGGAATCATCGAAATAATCGTCCAAGACGCGTTTGAACAGACTCATGGTTAAGCCTCCTACGGTTTTCAAACTTCCCTGTCATAAAATGCTTGCTTCCGCTCCGTCCTTACGCCGCGAAAAATTAACACCCTCGTGAATTAGCCAAGCTTTTTACCACCATTTCAATCTCACAATCGTCTTATAGATTGAGCAACTGTCACTTTTCCGCATCATCGCAAAATAAAAAATTCAACCGGCAATGCATTTCTTCGGCATCGCAGGTTAAGGGAGCCGCAACAAGATGCTGGTTGGATTGTAAAATTGAAAATTACAAGGAATATGTACGAACAAAGCTGCCGGGTGCAGACATTTTTGCGTACATTTTTACCGATAAAAGAAATGGGAAAAATGCAAGAAGAAGTGATATTGGGAGGGAAAGATCAAACGGTAGTGCATGGCCAAACCCCAGGGCGGCCCAGCCATGCACAGCCGCCGGCGAAAATCACACGGCTCAACTGCCGCGCATTTGCCGCATCATTTTTTTCAACATCCCACGCTCAAGTTGCATCAGTTGCGAGAATTGTCCGGCGCCAGCAATGGATTCTCCGCCATCGATGGCCACGCATTCGCCATTGACATACGGCGCGCCATCGCTCACCAAAAACGCGGCGAGATTGGTTAGCTCGCTGTGCTCGCCAAAACGCCCGAGCGGGACGCGCTTTTTGTACTGCTCGCCAAACTCTGCGCTGGGGAACAATCTTTTCCACGCGCCCTCAGTGGGAAACGGCCCCGGCGCGATGGCGTTGAGACGAATGCCGTAAACCCCCCATTCCACCGCGAGCGAGCGTGTCATTGCCAGCACACCGGCTTTGGCGCACGCCGAGGGCACGACAAACGCCGAGCCGTTTTCCGCATACGTGGTGACGATATTCAAAACCGTGCCGGGAATTTTTTGCGCAATCCAATGTTTCGCGAGCGCTTGCGTGCAATTAAAAGTTCCATAGAGAACAATTTTCACGACCGCGTCAAAACCGCCCGGCGACAAATCTTCAGTGGCGGCGAGAAAATTCCCTGCCGCATTGTTCACGAGAATATTGGGCATGCCGGCTTTTTCAATGATTGCCGCCATCATCCTTTCGACGGCTTGATAATCGCGCACGTCACAAGAAAATGTGAACGCTTCGCGGCCATGGCCGGCTTGTTGAATCTCTGCCGCACCGCTGGTGAGCCGCTCGGGGGTACGCCCGCAAATCACCAGCGTCGCGCCCAGGTCGGCAAAACGTTTGGCCATCGACAGCCCGAGTCCCGAACCGCCGCCGGTGACTAAAATAATTTTATTTTGCAGCAAATCGGATTCGAACATGCTTGCTCCTTGTCATTGAAAAGCTCTACCGGAATCGCACCAAAGCGAACGTCATAAAACTCCAGCCCTTTCAATATAAGTGATGGCCTATTGCTCTGCAAGGAGATTTCGTTGCCGCCATAAATTTTTATTTAACTTCTATTCACCCATTCAGCGCCGCCACTTTGTGGGCCTCGCCCAGCTCTTACAAATTTGCACGTTTTTAAGGCACATACAGGTAGAAAATTGTTCACTTGCAAAAGCGGCAAAAATAATGAAACTTTGAATAATCGAAAATAGTATTATGGAATAGTGTGCATGTTGCTTGCTGAGTTTTAATGTAACCGATCTTACTGTCATTCTCATGTTCCACATTTTTTCCGGCAGTCTGGTTGCCGCTACAAAATTCCTCTCGTTTGTCCTGTTGAGCAAGGCCAGCCTGGCTATAACACTTATGCTTTGGCATCAAGCGGTCTCCTGCAACGGCACTTATCGCTTTTGCCATATCGCGCGCACGCTCCCCTTTTTAGCATTGGAACTGCGGTTACATCTCAACTTCCGCCATTGGCTGACGCGATTGTCACAGCTCGTTGATCACACCCAAAACCGTCACGCTCTCCCCGTCGTTGCAAGCACGAATTTTCTTGTGTGCCGGGACGGCCACACCATTTTTGATTTCTTCAAAACGCTTTCATTCTGCGGCATTTCTCCACCCGTGAGCGCTTAAATTTCCCCGCAAATAATCTCGAAGTTCTGCGCGACGGATTTTATTTTTCCTCTGCGACGCCTCGGCGTGATTTCTTTGTTGACGACCCACGCAAACGAGAGCAATTTGTCCGTCTCTTCAAGCTGGCCGGTATAGGTCGGAGGATTTGTAAATCCTGCTTCGCAAAACTTTGCAACCCTTGACTTCACAAAACAGGTGAAATGAAATGGCCATGATCATGGTCGTAGAAAGTGACCGCCATTGGCACCGTCTTTACACAGAAGCGCTTGAGGGTGACGGTCACAAAGTTATCGCCGTCGGCTTCGGCAGAGATGCTTTGCGTCTACTGGACGAAATTCTCGTCGATCTTGTGCTGCTTGACCTCAAAATTGCGGATGGTAACGGTTTGGACTACATGCAAAAGATGCTCATATATCACCGCAATTTGAAAATCGTCATCAACACGGCTTATCCCGTTTTCACGCTGGATTTTCGCTATTGGGGCGCGGAACGGATTCTCATTAAAAGCTCGGACTTGTCTGAACTCAAACAGGCAGTCCATGAAGTTCTCGGCAATTCCAATGGTTCGGCAAGCAAAGCCGCCGGCAAAGAATCAAAGCCGAAAATCGTTCCGAACAAGGCACAATGTGACTCGAGCGATAGTCAAGTTTTTTTGTCACACGTCGCGTATGATAGAGACACGACTTCCCGCCGCTCTTTAACTCTGGTGCAGAAAGGAATGAACACTTTAACCAAACGAAAGGTGGTTTATGAATAAACGCATCTTAAAAAAGCTCGCCCAAGCCGGCCATTTCAAGAAAGCCAACGGCGCTCTATACGCCGCAGCCAAGCGAGCGTTGCGGAAGCCGCTCTATCAAGATTACTTGCAGATGAGCGACGAACCGGGCCAAGAATCGTTGACCGCGTTTGGCGTTTCTTCCATAGCCGTGAGCACGTCGCCGAAAACTACTCTACCCAATGCCAGGAAGAAACAGCAAAAGCAATTTCGGTGACTTCGCTTCTTGTGGTGAAGAGTTGAAAAGAGTGGCGGCTAGTGGACGGCCGCCGCTCTTTTGGTTGCTTCTCGATGTGTAAAAAATAGGGACGAATAAATATGCAAACAAGCGTGAAATTCAATGAACAGCGCCAAGCCATTCAAGCGGCGGAATCAAATGATCATCGGAAAGAAGATGCCGGTCTGACGCTGACGACCAGGCAAAGCTGGTTGCTTGTTATCGGAATTTTGCTCCTTTTCGGTACGCTGCTCTTTTTTGGTTATAAAGATTGGCAGCGCCAAAGCCAAATGAGCCGGGAATTTGATGAACATTTACGCAACATGCCAGTCTCCAAAGCAACTCAAGAAGACAGTCCGGACGTCTCTCAAAAAACAGAAAGCGTGGGAATATGATTATATTCATTGCCAGCGTTTTCGTCGCTCTGTTCGTTTCGGCTCTATGCTCCTTGTTTGAAGCTGTTGTGTTGAGCCTCACGCCCAGTCAGGTCGCCAGTCTTGCGAGCCGCCAGCCCCAAATCGGCGCCATTTGGCAAAACTTTAAAACGCATATCGAACGGCCGATCGCCGTGATTTTGATTCTGAATACCGCCGCGCACACCGTCGGCGCGACGTTGGCCGGCGCACAATTTGAAATGCTTTTTGGCGTCGAAGGCATCGTGGTCTTTTCGCTGGGGTTCACTTATCTCATGCTCCAATTTACGGAGATTTTGCCCAAGACGCTGGGCGTTCGCTTCAACCACCGGCTCGCTCCCGTGCTCGCATATCCTCTGGCTTTTTTGATTCGTTTGTTCAAGCCGTTGATCTCTTTCATTCATCTCGTCAACAAACCGTTCGCACCCCAGCGAACGCCCTCACAAGCTCCGGCCACGCTTGAAGAAATCACGGCACTAGCAGGGTTGGCGCGGCTTTCCAATCTCATCAACCCGCAACAAGAGCATATCATTCAGGGCGCTTTCCGGCTTTCGGAAAAGCGCGCTCACGATGTCATGATTCCTGTTGAACAAGTGACGTTTCTGTCCGCCTCGCAGAGTTTGACCGATGCCATCATCACCGCGCATCTTGATCCGCACACGCGGTTTCCGATTTGCGAGGGCGAGGATCGCAATCGCGTGCTCGGCTACGTGAATTTCAAAGAGATCATTTATCACGCGCGAACCAATCCGGTTGACCGCAGTCTGTGCGGCATCATCCGGCCGGTTCATTTCGTTGCGCCGGAGGAATCCGCAGCCGAGTTGCTGAAGGTGTTTGTCGAGCGGCACGAACATATCGCCATCGTGCGCGGCATGGATGACAAGACACGCGGACTCGTGACTTTGGAAGATGTTATCGAGGAACTGGTCGGCGAGTTGGAGGATGAATTCGATCACCTGCCGCGCTTGTTCCATCAATTCAGCGGCGGCACTTGGATGGTTGGCGGTGGCGTGCCGGCGGATGAAGTGGCCGGCAAACTCGGCCTCACTTTGCCTGATGCGCACGGAACTATTTCTGCCTGGTTGATTCGGCAATTTAACCGTGTGCCGCAAGTCAATGAAATCTACCAAATCGGCAGCACGGAGTTCATGATTCGCCGAACGCGCCGCGGTAAAGTTTTCGAGGTTGCCGTAACTCACCCTGCCGGCTTTCGCTATGGCGCAATCGCAAAGATCAAGCCGTCTGCGGATGAAACGGCACCGCGTCTTACCGGATAGCTTGAAAATGAGAAAACATGACAGATTAATTATCCGTCAACAACCGAGGTCTTACCTGCAAGCCATTTTCTGTGATCACCCGCCTAATTTTTTCGAGCAGATCGAAAGGCTGCGCGCGAGGTTCAATGGCCACGGACAAATGCCCGCCGGCAATGGGATGCACGAACTGAAAGAAATTCCCATAGCGAATGAACACATACTCCATACCGCCGCAATCGATCTGGCCGCGCTGCTTGACCAGCGTCAACAGCGTGGGATTCACAATCAGCTCTTCATATTTATCCGACTCCGAAGAACTGGCGTTCTGCAGTTCGGGCCGCTGCGAGAATTCAAGCTGATTGGCGCGATATATTGCCGCGTAGCGAATGTCGGGTGAAATTGCGAAGAGCTGGTCAAAGATTGGAGTAAATTCATTCTTGGGAGGTTGCATCGAATTTTTCTTGGTTTTGATTTCAAAGATTGACACGAGAAAACTGAGCACACAGAGATGGTAAACTCCCCATTGGCTTTGCAAGCTCTGTTTACTCCGTTTTCTCATGTGGAAGAATTTTGTAACGATTGAACTTCTAATGGCCTGCTGCCTCGTGTTCGTCTTTCTTTTCCCACTTCACAATCTTCAAATCCAGCACAAAGATCGCGTATAGCACCGGCACGAGCAGCAGCGTGATGAACGTGGCGACGGTGAGGCCGCCGATTTGCGCGTAGCAGAGCGGCTCCCACAGCGGGCCGCCGTGCGCGGCTAATGGGAA
>JAJVHT010000190.1 GCA_022072515.1 bacterium | reverse complement strand
ATTGGGGCCCTTACAGAATCTCCGGTAGTTGATCCCTGACCCCAACGTTTTGGTGAGTGATTCTCAGAATTTCATTTTTATTTGCGTCCCCTTTCTATTTTTGTTTTCAGCCGAAATGGAAACGGGCATATACCAACATCAAGGAGTTGCAGCTATGGGAAAGCAATCGTTATCGAAATCGGCGGCTGCCACGAGTTTATTTGTGGGACGGCAAGGCAAAATTTTACTGATGGTGACGCTGGTGGTGATCACGGGCATTTCGATGGCCAGTTTTGCGTTTCGTTTTCACGCCCTGGATCAAAGCACGGAAAAAATGGCGCATCTGGAGCGCTCGCTGAATAATCTGAAAGCCGCGATGAACGTTGATTCGGTGCGCCAGTATCAAATCCAAAAAATCATGGCGATCATTGAGAAATACAATCCGCAAATGGCGCCGGGGAAGAAATATGAGGTCGCCGACGAGATTTACCGGATGGCGATCAAGTATCCGAATCTCAACATCGATTTGATTTGTGCCACGATCACGCACGAAAGCGCGTTGACGTGGCGGCCGGACGTACGCTCGCAAGCCGGCGCCATGGGGCTCATGCAGATCATGCCGGCCACCGGCGTTTTACTCGCGGCGGATGAAGGCATTCCGTGGACCTCGCCGCAAGAAATTTTGTACAATCCCATTCTCAATATTCGTCTCGGCTGCCGCTATCTGTCGACGCTGATTTCGCTGTACGCGCTCGATGGCGGCCTGGCGGCGTACAACGGCGGCGAGAAGCGCGCCGCGCTGTGGCTCGCCAGCGGCAAGGATGACCGGGTGTTGTGGGAAGAAACCCGCGGCTATGTGCCGGCGGTGTTGAAGCTGTATGAGCAGTTTCAGAATTGAGCCGCAAAGCCATATCGTCATAAAAATTGACCGGGCCCATTTACGCTCATCAACATGCGTCGATGGGCCTTTTGTTTTCCTGAGCGCAGAAACGCTTAATCACACAAAGCCCCAAAGAGTTGCTGCTTCAAGATATTGTTTAATTGGGTGCTGGGCCGAAATTTCTACCCCGCCACATTTCTTTCCTTAAATAAAATACAAAAATTAGTTCGCTTTTGGTATGGAAAGTTCGCTTTTGGTTTTGACGGAAAGGGAATTCTTTCGTAGCTTCAGTCAGGAGATGTAAGACTGTATTTGCAACGCGTCTCAAAAACACAAAGCAATTTCATGGGTAGTCGAAATTTTATTGGATGTTGACACATTAAGTTTAAGGAGGCGAACCATGGATTTCACAAAGAAGGTCCTTCTCAGCGCACTTCTCGTGTTCATGAGGATGCTGTTTGGCACTGAGGCCTCCGCACAGAAAGCGGTGGAATCCTTGCCGGGGGTCGTGCTGGCCGAATTTCCACAAGGCAGAAAATTCTCCGAAGTCCATAATTTGGGTATGTTTAGTAATCTTGATAGCGTATCGAAACAGGGTTGGTTGAGCTTGGGCTTGGATGCCATGGGGAATCGAGATTTTTTCGGATTAGGTGGATTTGCTGGTTTTTCCTACTTGACCGAGAATAGGCTAGTTTCAATTCGGCTGTCAAATAATGAAAGAATTTCTATGGCCGAACCTGCTTTGAATGGTGGTATACCTGGCGGTCAAGCTTATCGTGTGACGAGCATCACCGAGGTAAGCGCTCTATATGGCTTCGCCAAGAAATATGAATGGCTCTTAGTATCATTTTCCACAGGAGCCGGCTTCGTTACTGGCAAAGAAAGTAACAAAAAAATTGAAAGAAGTTTTACAACTATAGGACTTCCTTTTGATGTACAAATACTGGTTAGGCCATTTCCAGTGTTAGGGGTAGGCGTGATTGGATCTGTTAATCTGAATTCAAAAACCACTTTCACAAGCTTTATGTTCGGATTGCAGTTTGGCCGGTTGAAGTAACGAACAGAGCTTGCCCATGACTTTTGACAATTTTGTCGCCAATTGGCGCAACATCAAATGCAATATGGTATGTAGAGAGTTGAATGCGTAGCTGCGGAAAGGCAAATAACTTTTTAATTGGCGGCTGGAGATGAATGATGAAGATACTTATCAGAAAAATCACCATTCTCACGCTTATTGTGCTTTTTTGTTTGTCGGGTTGCGAAAAGAAGACACCCATCGGCCATGAAGAAATCATTCCTCCAAGCTATAATGGCGACGCTTATCCTGATTGGTCGCCGGATGGCCTCGCCATTGCCTTTACCCATATTACCGTTCCTGGTGATACCAGCGGCGGTCCGTTTGATATTTATTTCATTAATTCCGACGGCAGCAACCGGCGTTTGTTTCTGCTTGGCGCTCATTCGCCGGATTGGTCTCCGGATGGCAGCAAGCTTGCTTTTGTACTCGGTGGACAAATTTGCATCATCAATCGAGACGGCACCGGTTTCAAATCACTTGAAGTTGAAGGGTTTTTCCCGGATTGGTCACCCGATAGCTTAACGATAGCTTATGACATCGGTGAAGGCGGCCACACCTATTTTGTAAATGTGAATCGCCCTGGGCAATCACAAAAGCATATGGATAACGCTTGGGCCCCAAATTGGTCACCGGACGGTCAATATTTGGCATTTAGCCGGCTTGAAAATCCTTATGTCGCAAGCAGCATTTATATTGCCAAAGTTGATGGATCAAACGCATTACAACTTGCAAAACCAATCGATAGATTAGATTTTCATTATTTCCCTTGTTATTCACACGATAGCAGCAAAATCGCCTATTCCTCATCAAAAAGAGGGATCATTATTATGAACAAAGATGGAACCACTAAAAAAACTATTTATCCACTTGGCAATCATCCTACTTGGTCGCCTGATGATAGGCATATTGTTTTTGGTGGCAGTACAAGTATTCCAGCTCGATTTCGCCTTTTTATTGCTGAAGTAAATGGTATGGGCATAAGGCAGTTAACTTTTTATTAACTCCGGACCTAGTCCGCTGTCCGAAACAAACATTCTGATTCCTCAACTTCGTGACTCGCTCGTCAGCATTGGCGCTCTCGAAGTTAGCCGGGTTTTCCGCCGCGCCATTCCACATGATACGCTAAAAGTCATTCGCACCGGCGAACGCATTCGGATTGCCGATGCTTCGCAAATTTACAAGCTCAAAATCAACGGCACTGTTTTGCAAGTTGTACAAAAGTTACAACGGCTGCCCTTCGTTCTTTTTGCGGAACCCAATTATATCGGCAGTGAGACAATTATCCCCAATGATGATCACTTCATGCAAGGCAACCAGTGGGGCTTGCACAATACAGGTCAATTCGGTTATACCGATAATGTCGACGTCGATGCACCGGAAGCTTGGGATATTACCACCGGCAGCAGCAATGTTTATGAATGGCGTTATCGCTTCGCCTGTGGAAGCGGGTCCTGGTCGGGAGTGATCAGCACGGACAGTACTTGTACCCGCCAAATGCCGAATTCGGATTTGGAGTTCCAGGTGAAAGTGACCAGCGGCGCAGAGATCGCGTACGACACCCATTGCGTCGAGCTGATTGTTGACAAAGCCAATGAACCTGCACTCGCAGAAACTGCCATTATACCGGAAGAATTCACCCTCGCCCAAAACTTCCCCAACCCCTTCGTGAGCGGCGGGAAATCCCGCTCGGCGGGAAATCCCGAAACCGCTATTCGCTTTGGCCTGCCGCAAGATGAACACGTGCAATTGCTAGTCATCGATCTTTTAGGCCGCGAAGTTCGGAAGTTGGCTGATAGCGATTTCAGTGCCGGTTACCATTCCGTGGTTTGGGACGGCAAAGACAACGCGGGCAACGTCGTTCCCTCTGGTGTTTACATCTATCAAATCGTCGCCGGCGTTTTCCAAGATCGGAAGAAGCTGGCGCTGGTTCGGTAAAACTCAATATGGCGGGAGACCGCATTCATGCATGCTTCAAATATGCCAACCTCAAACGACAAGGCCCGTCACGATGGATGTTCCACAACGTGATGGGCCTTTTTGCTGAACTTTCCCCTTGACTATTTTGTCCTCCCCACGTTATATTAAAATGATGATTTCAGAGAAAAGAACGAATAAGTTTATTCACTTTTTCTAAAAGTCAATACAGCTTACTGGGTGTCCGGGAGATGTGGCGACAAAACCTGATTATCGCCGCGCAACGGTTAGCGACGGCTGCCGCCGAGATAAAACCGGGGAAAAGTGTCATTAACCGGAAAAGTTTATAAGGCTCATTTTACGCGCTAAAAGCGTGGAGATGGGCCTTTTTATTTTTCTTGAGCAAATTTTTGAGAAAACCAGTGGAAGTTTCTCATGCCCAAGCCGAAGCTTATTCTTTATTCTCAGGAGCTGCCGAATTGCACCTGCTTCGAGCGTATTTTTAACACCGTGATTGCCAATGAAGCGGCGGAAACGGTGGAAGATTTCCTGCGCCACCTGCAGACGACGGAAGCGGCTGCGGCAGTGGTCTGCTGCTGTTCGGCGCAGGAAGAAAGCGTGGAAGAACTTTTGCGCTTGGAAGCGCTCGCCGGCCCTTTGCCGGTACTGACGTGTTCGCGCAGGCTTAATCCGCAATTCATTCAAAAGGCAGCGCAACGCGGGGTGGATCGTTTTCTGCAGTGTGACATGCCGGAGGCGAAAATCCGGGGTCTCATTTACGAGGCCATCCAAGGCGGCGGCTTGAAAGCATTTTTAGAAACGTGCTGCCCGGGCAGCCTTTCTACTCCTTATATGCGTCGCATGATTGAAGAAATCGTGCATGCCTTCCCGCATCGCCTGGCAGAACCCGAGATGGCCAAACGCCTGGGAATTTCCCAGCGCTGGCTGCAGAAGACTTGCCGGCAAGCCTTTGGCAAAACGTACAAACGTCTGCTGCGCCGCATCTGGATTCACCAGGCGCTGCGCCTGATGCAAAAGACGACGCTGGATAACGTGGAGATTGCCCAGCAATTGAATTACAGCGAAGAGAGCAGCCTGGCGCGAGAATTTCACAAAGAATTGGGCTACAGCCCCAACGAAGCGCGGAAACGCTTAACTGCGCAAAGCCCCGACGAGTTGCTGCTTTAACCTTAATTTTGCATATATAAAAGCCAAACCCCGATTTCCCTTTAGTTGTTGAAATCAATTGGGTGGCGATGTTAATCTTACAAAGCAAAATCGGGGTAAAATATTTCTTCTGATCTTTCCGAACAAAGATTTGTTCCCCCACCGTTGCTCCTTTTCTTTACAAAAATTAGTTCGCTTTTGGTCTGGAAAGTTCGCTTTTGGTTTTGACGAAAGAAAAGTTTTTTTGTATTTTGCTATGAATTCCAAAAACTTTCACGGTAATATAAGAATGAAGAAAGTTTATTTCGTCATTTTTTGCGTCACTTTCTACGTTGGTTGTAGCCAGCCGACGGAAACAGAGGTCATTACTAGCGTTCCTACAACCCGGGCAAAAGGCCCGGGCAGACCTGCTTATCTTGCTGGAAATATTCGAGACTATTTGCGTTACGCAAAAGCCGTGACCAACACACATCTATACGTTTTAGATGAAATAAATTATGCCGATACTGTTTTACA
The DNA here is from genome assembly GCA_022072515.1 of bacterium. Lineage (GTDB taxonomy): Bacteria > Zhuqueibacterota > Zhuqueibacteria > Zhuqueibacterales > Zhuqueibacteraceae > Zhuqueibacter. The sequence continues at coordinate 24,627 of JAJVHT010000190.1, read as the reverse complement.
CGTCCTGATCAACTCTACCGACGCCAGTTTTCGCCTAACGGAAATGCCTCTTAAAAAAGTAGATTTGATTTTTACAAATGGCTCCTATTTAAGCAGAAAGATTTCAGGCCTTCAGTTAAAACCAATCAGGAATAGTTTTTATTTGCCAAACAGCTCGGGGTTCTTTATTGATTCAACTCTAACCATAATTGCTGTGGCAGACTCCGCAAACCGGCCGGATGCGCCGCGGGTTGGTATAGAAGGGTATGTAAACCGAATTGTAGTTCGCTTCAAAACGGATGTGCCTGATAGCGTTTCCTGGAGAATTGTTCAGGTCTTTAAATATGACACTTTAAGTGTATTTCATTTCCATGATTCGGTATTCGATCCTGAGCCTGGCGATATATATCACATCATATATGCGCGACACACCAATTTTCTACAAAAGCAACGATTGCTTTACTTTAATTGGAAAAGAGAAGTGATAGGTGCAGGTCCAATAATTTTAGAAGATATACTGGCAGCAAACAACAATTTGGTTTTTCAAAACGATTTTTCGGGTGAAAAAATCAAAACTTTGATTGATGGCCGGCATGCTGCTGGAAACTATATGGAAATTTGGGAGGCCGGAATGCACGCGGTGAGTTGGTGGCATCCGGTGTCTATTTCGTCAAAATGCGCGCCGGGAATTTCAGCGCGACGCGAAAGATGATTTTGGTACGATAAGGTCAACTGGCAAGCCACAAAAGTTTCGATTGAATTGGAAAAATCATTGCTTCTTTGCCAAATTTTGCGTAACATGCGTTTTTGAGCGAAGTCCGGCCGGCGCAATCAATTTTTTCCAAATGGCGAAATGGCCTTGCCCGGGCCGGAACTCACAATCTGAAACGCATGATGCAACTTGACGGCACCTCACTCACCCTCGAACAGCTCAACCGCATTGCCCGCGGCGGCGCGGAAATAGAAATATCCGCCCAGGCTCTGGCGCGCATGGCGCAGTCGCGGCGCCTGGTCGAAGAGATTCTGCGCTCCGGACGCACGATTTACGGCGTCAACACCGGCTTCGGCAAGCTCAGCGACGTGCGCATCCCGCCGGATGATCTCCAAACCCTGCAAACCAATTTGATATTGAGCCACGCTTGCGGCGTCGGCCCGGCGCTTTCCGCCCCGGAAGTGCGCGCCCTGCTCGCTTTGAAAATCAACACGCTGCTCAACGGCCATTCCGGCAGCCGCCCCCGCCTCGCCGAATATCTGTTCAAACTGCTGCAACACGACATGCTGCCGGTCATTCCGGAAAAAGGCTCGGTGGGCGCCTCGGGCGATCTGGCGCCGCTGGCCCACATGGCGTTGGTGTTGATCGGCGAGGGCGAAGCCGATTTCCACGGCCAGCGCCTTCCCGGCGCGCAGGCGCTGCGGGTGATCGACCTGCCGCCGCTGGCGCTCGAAGCCAAGGAAGGGCTGGCGTTATTGAATGGAACGCAGTTCATGACCGCCGTCGGCGCCCTCACTTTTTGGCAGGCGGAAATTCTCAGCCGCACCGCCGACATCATTGGCGCGATGAGCGCGGAAGCGCTGTTGTGCACGCCGGTCGCGTTTGATGCGCGCATTCACGTTGCGCGCGGCTACGCCGGCCAGCAGCAATCCGCCGCCAATTTGCGCCGCTTAATGGCCGACAGCCCGATTCGCCACTCGCATTTGGAATGCGGTCGCGTGCAGGATGCCTATTCCATCCGCTGCATGCCGCAGGTGCACGGCGCGGTGCGCGATCAATTGCGTTTTTTGCAGGAAATTTTCAGCCTCGAGCTGAATGCCGCCACGGACAATCCGCTGGTGTTTTGGGAAGAACCGGCGGACACGCAGAAAACAGAGCCGGCCGGCGAAATTCTTTCCGGTGGCAATTTCCATGGGCATCCGATTGCGACCGCCTGTGATTTTCTTTCCATATTAGTGACGCATCTCGCCAATATCAGCGAGCGCCGGTTAGCCTTGATGATGGATCCGGTGGCGAGCGCCAGCAATTTGCCGGCGTTTCTCATTAAAAATTCCGGCGTCAATTCCGGCTTCATGATCGCGCAAGTCGCCGCCGCCAGCCTCGTCTCCGAGAACAAAGTTTTGAGCCATCCCGCCTCGGTGGATTCGATTCCCACTTCGGCCAACAAGGAAGATTATGTCAGCATGGGCGCTGCCGCGGCGATCAAGGCGCGCAATGCCATGCGCAACGCGACGCACGTGCTGACCATCGAGTTGCTGGCCGCGTGCCAGGCCCTGGATTTGCGCGCGCCGCTCCAGCCCGGCCCCGCCACCGGCGCCGTGCGTAATTTTGTGCGGGAAGTCGTGCTGCCGTTGGTGCAAGACCGCATCCTGGCCAATGATATCGCGATTGTCAGCCAATTGATTGCTTCGGGCGACGTGCTGCATGTGGCGGAAAGTGTAGTTGGAGAGTTATAAACTGAAAGAAAGCCATGATGAACAAAATTATCGCTGAAGCCCTGACGTTTGACGACGTTTTGTTGTTGCCGCAAGAATCCAACGTGTTGCCGCGCGAAGTGGACGTGACGACGCGCTTGACCCGCCGGATCAAATTAAACATTCCGCTCCTCAGCGCGGCGATGGATACCGTGACCGAAGCGCGCATGGCGATTGCACTGGCGCGCGAGGGCGGTCTCGGCATCATTCACAAAAATATGTCGATTGAGCGGCAGGCGGACGAAGTCGATCAAGTCAAACGCTCCGAAAGCGGCATGATCAACAACCCGATCACGCTGACGCCGGATAAATCCATTCGCGACGCGCTGGAGCTGATGCGGCGTTATCGCATCTCCGGCATTCCGATTGTGACGGCGGCGGCGAACGGCGGCAAGCTGGTCGGCATTTTGACCAACCGCGATTTGCGCTTCGAGACCAATCTCGATTCGCGCCTCGCCGAGGTGATGACGAAAGAAAAACTGGTCACGGCGCCTGTCGGCACCACGCTCGAGGAGGCGGAGCGCCGGCTGCAAAAGCATCGTATCGAGAAGCTGCTCATCGTCGACGAGCAAGGCGAGCTCAAGGGCTTGATCACCGTCAAAGACATTCAGAAAAAGAAAATGTATCCACAGGCGGCGAAAGATGAAACGGGCCGGCTGCGCGCCGGCGCCGCAGTTGGTGTTACGAAAGACACGATGGAGCGCGCCGCCGCGCTGGTGCAAGCCGAGGTTGACGTGTTGGTGGTGGATACGGCGCACGGCCATTCGCAAGGCGTGCTCAAAACCGTGCGGCAATTGCGCCAGGCCTTTCCCAATATTCAACTCATTGCCGGGAACGTCGCGACGGCAGACGGCGCGTTGGCCCTCATCGACGCCGGGGTGGACGCGGTGAAAGTCGGCATCGGCCCCGGCTCGATTTGCACGACGCGCGTGGTGGCGGGTGTCGGTGTGCCGCAAGTTACTGCGATTATGGAATGCGCCAAAGCCTGTGAGAAACACGGCGTTCCGCTCATTGCCGATGGCGGCATCAAGCAAACCGGCGACGTGGCCAAAGCGATTGCCGCGGGCGCGGATACGGTGATGATGGGCAACATGTTCGCCGGCACCGAGGAAAGCCCCGGCGAAATGATTTATCTCGAAGGCCGCAGCTTCAAAGTTTATCGCGCCATGGGCTCGCTCGCGGCGATGAAACAAGGCAGTAGCGATCGTTATTTTCAAGAAGGCGAAACCAATCAGAAAAAAATGGTACCGGAGGGCATCGAAGGGCGCGTGCCGTATCGCGGCAAAATTTCCGACATCGTTTATCAGTTTGTCGGCGGCCTGCGCGCGGCCATGGGTTACGCCGGCGCCGCCAGCATTGCCGCATTAAAAGCCAATGCCCGCTTCATCAAAATCACCGCCGCCGGTTTGCGCGAGAGCCACCCGCACGACATCATCATCACCCACGAAGCGCCGAATTACAAGGTGCATGGAAATTGAAACGTAATCCTAAAACGTAACTGGTAAAACGTCATTCGTGAATTGCTTTCGCCCATGCTGCCGACACTCCAGTCCTTCGTCGATCAAACACTCAAGTCCACCTGGCAAATCACCGCGGCGCGTCGCCATCCCGGCTACGAAAAAAACGTCCATCGCCTGCAAGGCTTCGTCGTCGGCGCTTTGTTTGTCACCGTCGTCAATTTGCTGGGAGAGTTGCTTTTTGGCCTGCATCCGCAACAGGCCAGGGAGCTGACGACCGCGTGGACTACCGCGATTCTGGCAGCGTTCTTTTATGTCTGGATTGTGGCGTCGATTGACCGTAACGAAAAAGAGCCGTGGCACATGCTGCTTGTCGGCCTGCTCTGGGGCAGCATGGTGAGCGCTGCCATCGCCGGATTGCTCAACAGTATCGCCGACGTTTTCCTCAAAATCAAAGCCTACACGGTGTCGCCCTTCACCGAAGAACTGACCAAGGGCGCGATTTTATTGCTGATTTTTCACTACGCGAAGGACGAATTTGATGATGCGCTCGATGGCCTTATTTACGGCGCCATGGTGGGAATCGGCTTTGCCATGGCCGAAAATGCGAGTTATTTTTATCGCTACGATGCGGCGCGCGACGTCGGCGGCCAACTGCACACGTTTCAGTTTCTTTTGCGCGTGGTATTGCAAGGCTTAGCGGGACATGCCACCTACACCGCGCTCACGGGCCTGGGGCTCGGCTGGAGCCGGCAGACGTCACAACGCTGGCTCAAAATCACCCTACCCATTTTAGGGGTGATGCTCGCGATCGCGTCCCACGCTTTGTGGAATAGCGCAACGGTACAGAATTTTTTGGACGGACTGTTTAAGCAACATAACACATGGGACGCGCGAGCCACTGCCATCCGGGTGGCCATCATTAACGGCCCCTTTTTTATCGGCGTGATCATCGCCGTGACCTTGTCCTGGCGCAAAGAAGCGCGCGTCATTGCCGAGCAGCTTGCAGATGAATTGCCGCCGGACGATCCGTATGTGGCGCCGGAGCTGATGCTCACTTTTCGCGGGCGATCGCGCGCGCGCCGGCGTCTCTTGTGGGCGCGCGGCGTTGCAGCGTGGTGGACGCTGCGGCATTTGCAGCGCGCTTACATCGAGTTGGCGTTTTGCAAATGGCATCAGAAAAATGATAGCGCCTTTCGGCGGCGGATCACTGCACTCAGAAAACGTTTGGGAATTTGATTATTGTGCAGTCTTTTTCAACAAAGCCGACGCGGCGCTCTCGACTTCTTGCATGTTCATCTCGCCGAGCCATTGTTGCACAATCTGGCCTTGCCGATCCACCAAAAACAGCATCGGAATCACTTTGACTTTGTAAGCTTCCCAAGCGGGATTCTCGCCAACATCTAATAGAATGGGATAGGCAATTTTGTGCTTTTTAATAAACGAGTCGACTTTTTTCTTGCCATCTTCGTCGATGGAAATTCCCAACACGGTAAAATTTTGGGAAGCAAACTGATCATGCAGTTTTTGCAGCGCCGGCATGCTCTTCACGCACGGCTTGCACCACGTCGCCCAAAAATCCAGCAGCACAACTTTGCCACGAAAATTCTTCAGCGCGATTTTTTCGCCGGTCAGATTTGAAAGCGTAAAATTCGGCGCGGGGCGCGGCAGCACCGGCGGCAGGTACGCCTCCGGATCGGCGTCAAATTCTTCCTGGCATTTTTTTGAACAAAAATAATGCGTCGCGCCTTGATGCGCGCTCGCCGCCACGACTTTTTCCGGTGCGGTGGCGCCCTCGGTAATGCGGCAGACGGCACAAATCGCCGTTGCGGGTGTTTGCGAGATAGCCGCCACGGGCAGCACGATAAAATTCAACAGAAAAACCAAACGACAGAGTTTCATTTGAAATGTCCCGGTTTGAATTGTGTGCAAAATTGCGAAGCGCTAAAACCCCACCGCCATGGCCGCGCCGAACCGTTCATACCAAATATACAGCAGCGAAAAACTGAATCGCCGATAATCATGCGCCAGCAACAAATGCGACCGGTCACCGTCGTACATTTGGCGCAAAGAAAAATTCAGCGGCAATTCAACATTCACGCCGAAGGGGAAATTTAATCCTTCATCCCACTCGGAATAATTCAAGCTGGCATACACCGAGAGCGGCAACTGCCAAAGATGCTTCGCGCCGGTCAGATAATACGACTGCGCGCCTTTTGGCGAGCCGATGCGATCCGAGCTGGTGCCGAGAAAGAGTGCCGGCTGCGAATGGCTTTCCGTCAACAGATACCACGTCAATAGCGGCCCCACTTCTCGCGCCGCCGCGTTGAATTCGACGCCGATTTGCAGCCGCGACAACAAACGGTAATTTGCCGTGAAACGCCAGCGCGGCCGTTCGAGGCCGGTATCGACGTAACGTCCGGAAATATTCCATGGCGTTTCCAAGCCGCTCCCACGGAGCGGCGCGCCCTCGCCGGGTCAGCCGCTTCACGTCGGCGCCTGCGAAACCGGGCGCGGCCGTTTCGGCTTGTCCGACGCGTTTTGCGGCCACGCCGTCGCGGCCAAAACTAAAAGCCAAGTGCAAAATCCAGTCAATATGCGCATAAAAAGAATATACGGCATTTTAAAATTTAAAAGCAAGTGTTCGCTGCAATGATAGTAGCGAAAATATTTGCCTTTTGGCTAACGCAGATGTATACTTTAAATCAGCAAAATCCCAAAATAATAACCCTTTTTCTTCCAAACGAAAGGAGGCGCCGTATGCAATGCCGTTCACATTATTTTTCTTCCTGCTTGATGGTGATGATTTTGCTGATCTGGGGGCTCACTGAAATTGGCGCGCAAACCAAGCCGTCGCAGTGGACGCCGGAAGTGATGATCAAATACAAACGCCTGCTGGGCACAGCCATTTCACCGGACAGCAAATGGGTGGCTTACACCGTTTCTGAGCCGGTCATGGATGGCGAGAAAAGCGAGTATCGCACACACATCTTTTTAGCCAGCACTGACGGCAAAACCGATTTTCAGTTCACACAGGGCGACAAGTCGTGCACCAATCCGCAATGGTCGCCGGACGGCAAATGGCTGGCGTTTACCTCCTCCCGTGGCGGTGATAAAAATAATATCTGGCTGATTCGCCCGACAGGCGGCGAGGCGGAGAAACTCACCGAGGCGAAAAGTGGCGTCAATAATTATGCGTGGTCGCCGGATGGCCTGCGCCTGGCTTACACGATGAACGAGCCGCTCACCGAGCAGGAAGAAAAAGACAACAAAGAGAAACGCGACGCAACCGTGGTTGACGAGAATTTCAAGTTCTCTCATTTATATGTCATTTCGGTGGAGAAAAACGACAAGGGCGAGCGTCCGGCCAAGCGTTTGACCAAAGGTGAATTTCACGTCGGCAGTTTTGATTGGTCGCCGGACGGCAAATGGATCATCTTTGATCATCAGGCGACGCCGCGCGTCAATGATTGGCCGACCACGACGATCTCGCTCGTTCCCGCCGACAGCGGCGCGGTGAAGCCGTTTTTCACCAAAACGGTTGCCAATAATCCATTTTTTTCTCCCGATGGTCAATGGGTAGCCTTCGAACATGACGGCGGCGATACGCGCTGGGCCGGCCGAACCGATATTTATGTGATATCCATCGCGGGTGGCCAGCCGCGCAAATTAGGCGAGACATTCGATAATCAAGCGGGAATTCTCGGCTGGTCCGCGGACGGCAAGGAAATTTTCTACACTGAAGCCGAGCGCACCTCGCCGCGCGTTTTTGCCATGCCGGTGAGCGGCGGCAAGCCGCGTACGCTAACCACGGGTAGCGGCAATTTCAATGGCGCGTCATTCAGCAAAGATACGAAAATGCTGGCCGTCGTTCATCAAACGCCCGAACAATTGCCGCAAGTCGTCGTTTCACCGGTGCTCAAATTTGCCCCGATGAAAATTACCAACGTTAATCGCGATTTTCCGGCACTAACGATGGGCCGTACCGAAGTCATGAAATGGAAATCCAAAGACGGCAAGGAAATCGAAGGGCTGGTGACGTATCCGGTCAACTATGCCGCCAATCGCCGCTATCCGTTGGTGCTCAACATTCACGGCGGGCCGGCGGGCGTGTTCACGGAAAATTACACAGCAGCGTCGTCGATCTATCCGCTGCAGGCGTTTGCGGCTGCGGGCTACGTGATTTTGCGGCCGAACCCGCGCGGCAGCAGCGGCTATGGCGTGGAATTCCGGCGCGCCAATATCAATGACTGGGGCTTCGGCGATTATGATGATGACATGGCCGGCGTCGATTTGCTGATCGAAAAAGGCATCGTGCATCCCGACAGTCTCGGAGTTTGCGGCTGGAGTTATGGCGGCTTCATGACCTCGTTCATCATTACGCGCACGCAGCGTTTCAAAGCGGCCTCGGTCGGCGCGGGCGTGACCAATCTCATGAGCTTCACCGGCACCGCGGATATTCCCGGATTTCTGCCGGACTATTTTCTCGGCCAGCCGTGGGAAAATCTCGCGGCGTATCAAAAGCATTCCGCGATGTTCAATGTGAAAGGCGTATCGACACCGACCTTGATTTTGCACGGTGAGAAGGATTTGCGCGTACCGCTTTCCCAGGGGCAGGAATTTTATAACGCGCTCAAACAGCAGGGCTGTCCGGTGCAGATGGTGGTTTATCCGCGCACACCGCACGGCCCGCAGGAGCCGAAATTCATTCTCGACATCGGCAATCGTTTGTTGGGCTGGTTTGAGCAGTACATTCGCGGGAAAAATGGAATGAAGAAAACTTCATGAGGGATGCTTGATTTAATCACGTTACGCGTTTAACGTTAAACGTGTAACGTGATTTCTATCTCAAATGGTGACTAAACATTGTCTGGCTGCTCCACCAATTCCACCATCACCCCCATCAAGCTCTTCGGATGCAAGAATGCGACGCGGCTGCCGCCGGCGCCAACGCCACCGGCGCCCGCAACGATTTCCATTTCCGCAGTCTGCAGGCGCGCCAAGGCGGCTTCCAGATTTGCGACTTTGAAACAAATATGATGCATGCCTTCGCCGCGCTTGTCGATAAATTTTGCGATTGGTGAATCCGGGGCAGTGGCCATCAACAACTCCACCCGCGATTCACCAACATTAAACATCGCCACGCGCACTTTTTGCGCCGCCACTTCTTCGCGATGATCCGGGCCGCGCCCACACAGCGCCGTGTAACGCGCGCTCGCCTCGTCCAAATCACGCACCGCGATGCCGATATGATCGATTTTTTCGAGCATAAACCAAGTCCTTCAATCGCCAGAGGGTAAAATTGGAATTTTAAGGAAAATAAAAAAAGCGCCGAAGAAAAGCAAGTGTGGGATGAAACCCCAATTAGCGCAATTAACGGTTGGGGTAACTCTCGTGATTGAGAACGTCGTGTCGCGTCTTCGTCGCATTCGTGGTGGCGCGCAATTTCGTTCCCCAATGAATTGCGATCGTGCCCAACATAAGCGTTTCAAAGGCGACGTTGTTAAGGCCGGCGTCTTCCATGCGGACGCGCAGTTCCTCCGGCGTCACAAAAATCGCCACCGAATGCGGCAAATACGAATAGGCGTCCGGATCACCGCTGATCAAACCGCCGATCTTGGGGACGACCTTCCCAAAATACCAGGCAAAAAAATCACGAAAACGCGGTTGGCGCGGGCGCGTAATTTCCAAACACGCGACTTTGCCGCCGGGCTTCGTCACCCGCGTCATTTCTTTTAGGAAGGCATTGAGATCCCCAACATTGCGCAGGGAGAAACCGGTGAGCACCGCATCAAAGCTATTGCTCGGAAACGGCAGGCGCAGCCCATCCGCATTCACCAAATGAATCGGCGCGCCCTTGCCATTTTTATTATCCCAGGGCTTGGTTTTCAAGCGGGCATACTTGAGCATCGTGTAGCTGAAGTCGGCGGCGACGACCATCTCCGCCTTCGCAGCCCGTGCCGCCAGGGCCAGATCCGCCGTGCCGGTGGCAATATCCAGCACGCGCGAACCGGCTTGAATACCGGCGCGCTTCACCGCCAGCCGTCGCCAGCTTTGATCGCGGCCGCCGGTCATCAACCGGTTCATCAGATCATAGCGCGGCGCGATGCGGTCGAACATGTTGCGCACGTAACCGGCTTTGTGATCAGCCGTCTCAAATTTAAACAGTGGGTTTGGCATAAATAAAGTTCAATATAAGCATCCGCCGACGTTCGAGCAAGATAATTTTTTGCAACGAAAGCCGGCGGCTGTTGACTTTTCGCTGGAGAATTTGTAAACTATAACCTTTGAAGTTCACTTTCATTTTGAATTATGCCTCGGAGAACTGCAACGATGACGAATCAACGAACGACACTTTTGCAACGATTTTTTCTATCCCACGGGCGCCTGCTGGCCGTGATTGTTTTGGCCTTGCTGCTCTTAATCGAAACCCAAACGCCCATCGTGCGCGCCGGAGAAAATACGGCCGGCCCTGCCCCCAGCGCGGTTAAAACGCCGACCGATGACAAGCAACAGAAGAAAAAGAAAAAACGCAAAAAATCCGATGATGACGATATCGATGGCACGCTGGTAAAGGGTGCCCGCCCGACGCCGCCGTTTGCCTTGCCCGCCGTGACGCCGGGAAAACGCTACGTTTATTTTATCGCCATGGGCGATTGGGGCACTGGCAGTCCGGCCCAACGGCACGTGGCCCAATTGATGGAAGCCAAAGCCGCGCGCGATTCGCTGCATTTCGTGCTGTTGCTGGGCGATAATTTCTACGGCAGTGGCGTGACCTCGGTCGATGATCCGCAATGGCAGGAAAAATTTGAGGATGTTTACAATACGCCGGCGCTCGACGTGCCATTTTTTGCGGTGCTGGGCAATCATGATTATAAAAAGAATGCCGACCCGAATGCACAGGTCGAATACAGTAAACGCAACAGTAAATGGCGCATGCCGGCACGTTATTATACCTTCACCCGCAAATTAGAGGGAGCCGCGACCATCCAATTTTTTGCGCTCGACACAGAAGCGTTGAACCGCACGACGTGGTATGATGACGCGGCACATGACCAGGTCGCGTGGCTGGAAAAGGAATTGGAGCAATCATCAGCAACCTGGAAAGTGGTGTTTGGCCACCATCCGGTTTTCTCGAACGGCGAACACGGCAACACGCCAACGATGCAACGCTTCATTCGCCCGCTACTCGAAAAATATAACGTTGATTTTTATTTGTGCGGCCACGATCATGACCGCCAATTTATAAAACCGGTGGCCAATGTGCATTATATCGTCTCCGGCACTGCCGCCAAATCCCGCGACACGGTTTGGGCGGATAACACGATTTTTGCCGCTGCGGATCTCGGCCTGATGTGGTTTCGCGTCTCGGATAGCGAGTTTCATGTGCAGTCACTCAACAAAAAAGGCGACATCGAATTTGCTTATACGGTCAGCAAATCCGAACCGCCCGCGAGCGGCAAAGCGGCGGATAAAGAGTAAAAAAATATGCGCTTCATTCATTTCGCTGACACCCATCTCGGTTTTGCGGATTACGCCAAAATCGATCCCGCCACCGGCACGAACCGGCGCGAGCAGGATTTTTACGACGCCTGGTGGCGCGTGATCAACGCGATCGTGGCGGAGAAACCGGATTTCGTGGTGCATGCCGGCGACTTGTTTCAATCCCCGCGGCCAAACAATCGCGCCATCGCTGTGGCGTTGGAAGGGATAGCGCGCCTGGCCGAAGCCGCGATTCCATTTGTGGTGGTCGCCGGCAATCATTCGACGCCGCGCATTCGGGCGTTGGGAAATATTTTTGAAGCGCTGACAGTTTTACCCAACGTGCAGGCTTGCTATCAAGGCCGTTACGAAAAATTCATCATCCGTCATCCGGCCTCAGGCAAATCCTGCGCGATTCATTGTCTGCCGCACTGCTCGTTGAGCGCCGAGTTGGAGAAAGCTTACGCCGAATTGCATATTGAGTCGACCGCTACCTGGAATATGCTGATCGCGCATGGCGGTTGGCGGGCGGCCAGCAACGACGGCACGGATACGCACATGGGCGAATTCAACGAGCAATTTCTCGAAGATCCAGAAGCGCGGCGCGGCATCAAATTTGATTATATCGCTCTCGGCCATTACCATCGTTATCTCGTCATGAACGATCACACCTTTTATTCCGGCTCCACTGAGCGGACCAGTTTCAATGAAGCGGGATATACTTCCGGTTATATTCGCGGCGATTTGGAGCGGCGCACGTGGGAATACGTCATGATTCCGTCGCGGCCGATGCGGCGTTTGCAACCGCTGGATTGCGCGGGCAAAACGCCGGTGGAAATCATGCTGGCGCTGGAGCAGCGGGCAAACACCGGCGTTCGTGACGCATTGGTGACGCTGGAATTGCAAAATTTGGCGCGCGACACGTATTTGCAGCTCGATTTAACCGCGGTGGATAAATTGTTTGCCGCGGCCGCCCATTTTGAACGCCAACTGCATGTGGTCGCGAGTCTGAGCGCGGCAGCATCCGAAGAGAGTCGTCTCGCGGCGGAGTTGGGGCACATCGGATCGTTGCGCGATGAATTTTCGCGCTATCTGGCCGCCAACCCGAATATCACTTTGCCGCGCGCCGAAATCGAACAGGCCGGCCTGCGTTATTTGCTGGAAGCCGAACGCGAGGAAATGGGGGAGTAAACTGCGCACATGATTCTGCATTCGCTTCGCCTTTATAACTTTCGCCGCTTTCGCCGCGTTGAAATCGAGTTTCCCGAAAATGTGATCGGCTTGCTGGGCCGCAATGGCGCCGGCAAATCGACGCTGCTGGAAGCGCTGGCGTGGGCGCTGTACGGCAGCCGCGCCAGCCGCACCGATAAATTGCAAATTCGCTCGCAATTTGCGGACGAACGCGACAACTGCGAAGTGGAGTTGACCTTCAGGCTCGGCGGCGAGAAATATCGCGTCTGGCGTTCGCTGACCGGCAAAAATGCGGCGGTGGAAGCCGCGCTTTATCACGGCGACAGCCTGGAGCCGGCGGCGGTTCGCGACAGCGGCGTCAATCAGGAAATTGAAAAACTGCTCGGTCTCGATCATCGCGCGTTCGAAGTGTCGATTTTTGCGAAACAAAAAGAGCTCGCCGCGCTGAGTGATTTGCAAGACGAGCAACGCCGGAAAATCGTGAGCCGGCTGGTCAATCTGGAAGCAATCGATCGCGCGCGGCAACGCGTGCTGACCGACGCCAACGAGAAGCGCAAATTTCTCGAAGGCGCGCAAACCACGCAGGCGGACATTCCGACGCTCGAACAACTGCTGCAACAGCAACGCGCGCGCTTGCAAGCCGCCGAAGAAGCGTTGCAGCAGCAAGAAGAACAGAGCCGGCAATTAGCCGCAGACCTGGAGGCGGCGCGAAAAAATTTAGAGGCGGAAAGCAGCCGCCGTGATCAATTTCACCGGCTGCAAAAAGAAATCGCCACACTGCAAAGCCGGCAACAGGAACTGGCGCGACAACAACAACAACTCGAGCAGGATCAAAGCACGATCGTTAGCGAGCAGCCGCAATTGGCAGCGCTCCAGCCGGTGCGCGCCGAGCAAGAGAAACGGCGCCGCGAATACGAGACACTCCAGGCGCAGCAGCAAAAACGCATCCGGCTTGAAGAAAAACAACAGGCGGTGCAACCCTTGTTGACGCAAATTGCCGAGCGTCAATTAGAGGCAGGCGCCGCGCAGCAACAACTCAGCGGGTTGCAAACGCTGCACGAATTGGAAAAAGCCCTCGAGCAACGCCACCAACAAGTACAAGCCGATCTGCTCAAATGGCGCGCGGAAGAAAAGCGGCTCGGCAATGAATTGGAAAGCATCAAAACCCGCGGCACGGATTTCCGGTCGAAATTGGATGAAGTGCAAAAGCTCGGCGCGCAGAGTGCTTGCCCGATTTGCACGCGCCCGCTGGCCGAACATTTTCCTCAGGTCGTGAAACATTTTGAAGATGAATTGGCTGCATTGCGTTCCGGCTACCAACGGACGAATGAAATCAGAAAGCAAGCTGAAGCCAGCTTGCACCAGGCCGAAACGGCGGATGAGGCGGTGCGGCAGGAGCAGAAAAATCTCAGCGCGCAGCGCGAACGCTTGCAGCAATTGCAGAGCAATCTCGCGCGTCTCCAAACTGAAATCGTGGCCTTACAAACGCGCTTACAGAATGTGCAGGCGGAAATCCAGAGCCTCGGGCTGGTGACGTTCGATCCGGCGCGGCTTGCGCAAGTCAATGTGGAATTGCGGCAACTGGAAGCGCAGATGCAAGAGCTGACGCGATTGGAGACACGCGCCAGCCGGTTACCGGAACTCGCGCAGCGATTAGCCGAGGGGCAAAAACAACTGGCGGCGGTCAAGCAACTCGAGAATGATTTGCAGACACAGCGGCGCGCTTTGCAATTCGATGAAGAGACCTATTTAACCATCAGGCGCACGCATGATGAGGCCAATGCAACTTATTTGCGCCGCCAACAAGAATTGGGCGAGGCGAAAGCGCAAGTCGCAGCCGCGGCGGCGGAAACGCGCAATTTGGAACAGAACCTCGACAAAGCGCGTGAGTTACAAACGGCGATTGCCCGCGCCAAGTATGAGGTCGTCGTGCTCGATTCTCTGCAAGACCATCTGAAAATTTTCCGCGCCGAGATGGCCGGCCGGCTAAGGCCGCTGATTGCCGACCGCGCCTCGGAGTTGCTCCGCTTGATCACGGCCGGGCGTTACAGCTTGTTGGAGTTGGATGAGTCGTACAATATTTTTCTCTATGATCGCCGGACGCGCTACGAAATCTCGCGTTTCTCCGGCGGCGAGCAGGATGTGGCCAATCTCTGTTTGCGCGTTGCCATCAGCCAGGTGATTGCGCAACGCACCGGCAAACCGCCCTTGCAATTCATCGTGCTCGACGAAATTTTCGGCTCGCAGGATGAAGAGCGCAAATTGTTGATGCTCTCGACGTTGCAGCAGTTGAGCCAGTATTTTCGCCAGATTTTTCTCATTACGCACATCGAAAGCATCAAGGAAAATTTGCCGGTGGTGCTGCAGGTGGAAATGGACGGCGAAGCGAGCGACGTGAAAATCATATAGCACCCCAACGAGCCGCAACCCCAAAGAGGAACAGGAGAAAACTGAGCAAACCGAGAGGGCCATGAATGATTGGAAATTTCTCTTTGGTTTTTAATCGCTGTTTGCGCCGTTTTCTCTGTGTTAAAAATCTTTGCTTTTATGCACGCATTTTGCCTTGACAATGTCAAGTTATTTCTTAGAGATTAGTGATGATCGAACGCGATTACCTCATGCGCATGATCGCGCAGCTTACGGCGGTGCTGGCAAAAATTTTGTTTGCCAAGAAATCGCAAAATTATGCCGAAGCCCTTTTGCTCACGCAAAACGCCTACGAACAGCTTCTGGGGCTCAACGGCGAGCTGGTCGAGAAAATGGAGGCGGCCACGCTGGTGTTGCTGCTCGGCGAGAAAGAAAAAATCAAAGCGCTGGCTACGTTGTTGCAGGAAGAAGGGGAGGTTTTGCACTTGCAAGGGAAATTTGCCGAGAGCAAAGCCAAATATGAAAAGGCCCTGGCATTGTTTCAGGAAGCCTTGCGCCGTTACACCGCCGGCGATACAGAGTGTGAAACCGCGATTGCCGCATTGCAAAGCAAGTTGCGCGAGGGTATGTAACTTGGACTGTCGGCAAATTCTACCACCGAGGCCCAGGGAGTCACCAAAATATTTTTGCAAGATGATGGCAGCAAAATAATTAAAAGCTATCAAATCATCTTGCCTATTCATAAAGGCAGAGAGCCAATGGGGGGTATACAAGAAACGAAGAATTACAGGGATATTGGCAAATTTTGAAATTTAAACTGGAGATTTTCCGTGAAACTCGGATATATCGAATACATGGACTGTGCGCATTTTTTGCCCGGCCATCAAAAATGCGGCACGCTGCACGGCCACACTTACAAAGTCGAAGTCATTATCGAAGGCGAGAACAAAACCGGCATGCTCATGGATTTTGCCGACCTCAAGCAAACCATCCGCGTCGTACTGACCGATTACGATCATCAGTCACTCAACGATTTTCTCGAATATCCCTCGGTGGAAAATATTTGCGAACTGCTGCACCGCCGCTTTCGTGAAAAATGGAGTTTCCCTTTCACGGTTCGCGTGTGGGAAGGCGAAGGCAAGTGGGCGGAATTGTAAGATTGGAAGAATGGATCACTGGATTGGTGGAGTTTGGGGTTTTGGGAAGTACGGGCAGCTTTTATACGTTTTACGTTTGAGTCTTACGTTTTACAAACAACGTTTCAAGGAGTGCCTCATTATGAAATCCCTAACCGAATACCTCTGGTTCAACACGCCGCACCGGCGGGATTATCTCAACATCACCGACAAAATCGCCGCGCTGGTGCAAAAAAGTGGCGTGCAGGAAGGGCTGGTGTTGGTGGCGGCGATGCACATCACGGCGTCGGTTTTCATCAACGACGATGAGTCGGGATTGCTGCAGGACTACGACAAATGGCTGGAAGAGCTGGCGCCGCATGCGCCGACGGCCCAATATCAACACAATCGCACCGGCGAAGACAACGCCGACGCGCACCTCAAACGCCAGATCATGGGCCGCGAAGTGGTGGTGGCGATTACCAACGGCAAACTCGATTTCGGCCCCTGGGAGCAGATTTTTTATGGTGAGTTCGACGGCCGACGTAAGAAGCGCGTGATTGTGAAAATTATCGGCGAATAAAAACAGTGCGCGAGAACGACTCGGCGGCGCGTTTTGATTGCGTTTTACTCCCTACTTCCTCAACACCGCCACTTTCGTCGTTAACATTTTGCCATTTGTAGGTTTTAACATCGCGACATAAACCCCATTTAATACACGTTGGCCGGCGCCGTTATGGCCATTCCAAAAAACGCCCTGATCGCCGGCAGCAATTTTGACTTCCCAAACCAGCTCGCCAAGTAGCGTGAAAATTTTCAACTCGCCGGCGACGCCCTCGGGCAAATTAAATCGCGTGCCTTCCCCAACGCTTAAGTCATTGCCGGGTTGCAAAGGATTCGGGTAATTAAAAAACGAGCTGGCCCCATCGGCGCCGTGCAGCGCTGCCAGCCCGGTTTCCAGGCGAAATTTTTCGAAACGTTTTCCCTCCGGCGTCTCCACCACCACACCATTGCCGCCGGCTTGATCGTCCACGCTAAAATCCTGGCTGTTATCAAACACCAAACGGAAATTCTGATCGGTCATATTCTCGGCAAGATCGGCATAAATCGCGATGGTATCGGGTTTGTCGGGCGAGACACTTACTGCCGTCGTTAAATTGATGGTGAGGGGATTGGTGGCATCCAATGCGGTGTTCCTTTCGCCGCAAACATTGGTGCGCCAAACCACGCGCACAGCTTTGAAGACGGCGTTGGGCACCAGCGCGTTTCCAGCGCGATTCAGCAAATCGAAGCTCAGTTGTTTCAACATTAAATTGCTCGAACCGGCACGGGCGGGATTCGTCAATTTCAAACGCGCCAGCAAAAAGTTTTGGCCGCCTTGCACTGCCGGGCCGCCGCCCTGGTTCAAATTTTCCACGGTCAACGTGCGGCCTTCGGCGCGCATGGCCAATTCGGTTTCCCCATCACTCACTGCGGCAAAAGCGTTCGTATTGACATCGCGCGGCGGCTGGATCAAATTAAATTTAAGCAGGTCGGCGAGATCGGAAACATCCGCCCGCGCCCGCACCCACCAACTCAAGGTGTTTTGCTCGGTGATGCGCACGGCCTTGAGAAGCCGGTCTTGCGAATCGACCAGCGTGTAACCGGCGCCCGGCGGCAAAGACAACAGCACTTTCGCCGAATCTTCAACGCTGGCGGTTCCGCTATTGCTAATTGTCGCCACCACTCTGAACGGCTGGCCGACACTCACCACGCCGCTGGCGGCGGACGCCGGCTCGGTGATGGCCGCGCTCAACGCCAATTCGGCGCGTTGCACAACATGGAGTTGCTGCGCGGCAGAAGTCCCTTCCAGCGCGAAAGCTGTGTTGTGCGAATCGGTTGCTTTCACCAAAACGCGGCAATCGATATTGGCAATCGGAGTCGCCGGGGCGCGGACAATCCACGACACTTCGACCTCATCGCTGGTTCTGGGATTGGGAATATTTTGAATGCGATTTGTGATCGTAAAATTTTGGTTCGGTGACAGCACCAGCTCCGCGACCAAATTGGCCGCGTTGTTCCACCGCAGCGTATCGCTCACGGTAAATTCCTGGCCCGTGCTCAAAGTAAAATCTCTGGCGCCATCCGGCGCGGCGATAAAAGGCGGGCTGGCGGAAACTGTGCCGGTAGCAACAATCGCAATGTCGAATTGCGCCGGATCATTCGAAGTCAACACGTCGACTCCGGTATTCACATCGCGCGGCCGCTGCGTGATTGCAAAGGCAATTTGATTCAATGACGCTGGTTGGCCGGCGGCTTTGACTTGCCATGTTATTTCTCTGACGCCATTTTGTTGATCGAAATCAACACTCTTTTCCGGAACGAATGGTTGTTCGAGTGCGATGAGATTCGGCGGCAAAGTGACATTGACTTTCGCCGTGCCATTAGCCAGCGCCCGGCCGGTATTCCGCAACTTTGCCACGAGCGTGAAGCTTTGATTCACGGCGACCGTGTCGCTTGGCAAGCCCGCCGCTTTGATGCCAGGTTCGAGCTGCAAAATGGCCTGTTTCTCCACGCCCAAAATGATCAGTGTATCCAGCGCCGTGGTTTCGGTTTGATTGGAAAATGCCGAGGCTTTAACCGGCAATTTAATCGTTCTCAAAGTCTCAATACTCGGCGCTTGCACCTGCCACCGCACGCTGTCACCCACCGCATTCTTCCTGGCGCTGTCGCCATTGACGAAACGAAAACCCGTGCCGGCCGGCAAGGTGAGGGTAATCGTTCGATTCGTCAAGTTGGCGCTGGCGCTCATTTTCACTCGCGCCGTAAAAATTTGATCCGTCGAAAGAGTCAAATCTTTCGCGCCCTCCGGAGCCACGATGGATTTATTTGTAATGTTCAACGCATTGTCCAGCGTGCTCACGGTAAGCTGGGCGGCGGTATTTACCGTATTTGCGAAATTACCGGAGTTTTTGCCTTTTGGTCGCTGGGTAATTTCAACTTTAATATTCTGCTGCAAGCTTTCCTGCGAAGGCGCGCGTAAATTCCATTCCACCGAGTCGCCGGCAGCGAAATTTTTCTCCGGATCATTATTAACCAAGACATAGCCGGTTGGTTGAGTCATCCTCAAAATTCCGCTTTTGTCCGTTTGCGCCTGGCCAAGATTTTTTATGCGGGCCCGCACCTTGAACTGTTGGCTACGGCTGAACGACGTCGCGCCATCGCTGGTCGACACACTCAACTGCAGCCGCGCCGGCAGCTCGATACGGGCGACGGCCGTGGTATCGCCGCCCGGACCGATTAAGGCCTTGGTTCCATTTTTCGTCACCGCGCGAAGCAGGCGCGCGACAAAAGTTTCACCGCTCGCCTCAATTTGATTATCGGCACGGACGGAGAAAACGGCTTTCGCAGTGCCGCCGTTCGTTACAATCGACAGCGCTTTGGCCTGCGGCGTCATCAGTGTGGAGCCGCCCGCGGTTTGCAGGGCGACATACGCGGTGTCGATCACTTCCAAACCGGTATTCTCCACGGTGACTTCGATTTGAAAATTTTGCAGGGTGTCGACCAATGCGATTTCACTGCCGGACAAACGATTCACGGCCGGCGGGAAATCCGTGCGCAAAATTTTCACCAGTGCCGAGGATACGACGGTAAAATTTGTCGAGCCGGCTGGCTGCACTGGCGCGTTACTGTTTTTGTCACGCGCAAACAATTTGACCGACAACGTGGCCACGCCGCCGGTGTAGCCCGTTTGCTCGATCTGATATTTCAACGTATCCTGTTGGCCGGCATTCAGTTCGCCGGGCATTTTGAGATTTCTAATGACATAGTCATTTTGCGCCGCGCCGGCAATGGCGACCGTCACTTTCGCGGAGTCAATGAGCACTGCGCCGCCGCTGTCAGAATTGGCGGTGTTGACGACGAACAAATAAAACGGCCACGGCGGTTGCGTGCGGCCAAAGCGAACGCTTTTTAATGACGTCGCCAGCGAGTCGATCCGCAAAGCGCTGGGCTTTTGAATAGACGCTGAAACTCTGGAATTGGGGCTCGCGCCAATGACAACCGTTTTGTCGCGAGTGTTTGCTGAATAGGCTTCATCGATCGTGGCGATTAATTGCGCAGAAACCTTTGCGACTTTTCGGGCCGTCACCCGGAAAAATAACGACTGATTCAAATCGGTCAAGGGCAATTGTTTGGGGGCGATTGTAACATAGCCTTTGTTTTCATTGAGTGACACCTTTACGGAGTCGACGGTTTCGATATTGGTCCCTGCATCTTTCTTAACCGAGACCTGAACCAAAAATGCTTGCCCCGTATTCACACTATCAACCGTGAATACTTCGGAAAGCTTCACTGCGGCAATGCTAACCCGGGCTTTTTCTTGCACGTTGATCTGGCCGCTGGTATTGGCAAAGTGGAGCGAATCAGTATTTATTTCCTGCGCATAAACCTGGCCACTAATCGTTTGATTGGCGTTCGGGGCGCCCGTGTTGTCAACATTGAAAGCAATATCCTGAGAAGCGTTGCCGGGAATAGTGATATCGACACTTTCCGGCGCAATGGTATAACCGGCGGTAAAGGTCAAGCTCGTGCGGGTCGTTTTATCATCGGGATCATCCGCATTAAAAACAACTTTCAACGCACTTTCACCTTCGTTCTTCGCATTCATAATGACCTGCCACCGCTGGGTTTGCCCCGTCGTTACTCGTGGCTGTGAGGTGCGCAGAGTCACGCTCAACTTGGCCGGTGTTTGCACCAAAATGCTTTTTTGCGTCCCATTGCTGACTGCCGGCTCGGAAAGCTCGTTCACGAACACTTTGGCGAAGACGGCTAAAATTCCCGTCGCCTGGCCGGTTTTGGTGATTTGAAAAACCAACGAATCGGTTTTGCCCGCCTTCAAGCGGCCATCTCCAGAATTTTTGAATGCCACGGGCTTGCTGATTTGATAAGTATTGTCCGCACTGCCGGTCGCGCCTAATTTGATCAGCGATAACTCCGTGCTCGCCGTGCTTTTTAAATTGACGTTTGTGTTTGTGTTGTTGCTGACGACGAGCGTGATCGTCCATGATTTTGTCATGCCTTGCGTCACGGTATCTTGCGAGGAAAGGACTTCCTGAATTTGCACTTGCGGCGCTTCCGTGACCGTGAGCACATTGCCGGCGATTGGCGGCGTTTGCTCATAACGAACACCGTTATGCGTGCCAATCAACTTAATCTGCGGCTTGTAACTTTTTATTTCCAAATTAATCGGAATTTGCGCCCGGCGAAATGTTAAAGTCGTTGTGCTGTTGTTACCAGGAAGCGAGGCGCCGGCATTTGCATCCAGCTTGGCGCGAAACGTATCATTCGTGGCGTCAATAAACGTGATTGTCGTGGAATCCGGCTTCAGCTCCAGCGTTGCTTGACCGCTGTTTTGGATCGGTACTTTGAACTCATAAAAACTGCCAACGCTGACTGCATTCGGTTGCAGGCCGGGAGTTTCCTGATAGCTTAACGCTGGCGAGGTTTGTACCGTCCATGAATCTTTGGTGTCGGCATCGGCATCGCTTATCGCGCCGCCGGAAACGTTGCCGCTCACACTGCCGCTGATTTCGATAGCGCCGAATGTCGCGATGGTTTTGACCGTAACCAAAAATTTAAGTGTAGCAACGGAAGCGCCTGGAAGCGTGGATAACGGTGTGACGCGATTAACGGTGTACGAATTATTGTCATCATTGGGAAGCGTTTGCCTAAAGCTCAATTGAGCGTTGGTCAAAGTTGCAGCATCCGGCCCGACGTTCTGCACCAGCATATTGACTTCGATATTGGTTTGCCCGCGACTGACTTTATCCGGTGCAGTGTCTATCGCAAGAATTTTGAGCTGATTGACATTGAAGCTGTTTGAGACCCCGGTTTTAGTTTTGCCGCCCACCACAGCACTGGCGGTTATTTTCACGCCGCCTTGCGCTTTGGTGATTTTTGCCGCGCCAACATTTACCGAGGTATCAGTCAATGAAACACTGGCCGGCGCAAGCGTGCCCGTGTTGTCTGATAAGGTGATATTACCGGTGAAGGCACGTGTATTGTTGTTGTAAAAGTCCTTTGCCGTAACTCTAAATGAAAAATTCGTGCCGGCGATTTGATTGCCGATCGTCGAAATGTAAAAGTGGTCCAACGTTCCGGCTTTGATTGTGACTGTGGCTTGTCCTTGATTGAGAGCCGTTACACCATTGCGAAACGTTATGAGATTAACTGTATAGTTACCTGGTGTTGTGGGGTTGCCAATTATTGCCAATCTGAAACTTCCCTGCTGATTTGGAGGTAGATCGACGCCATGGCCATCACGTTCAACACCGATAATATCATTTTGCGCGGTAAAGCTTTGCGTTACAATGAAACCGCCATCCAGGTTGAATTGGTTGTTCGCTACAAACGCCCCCAAAATATCAAACTTACCCTTGGGAAAATAAAGAAAAATCTTGTCGTCGCGGTCAAACCCGCTATCGGCTTCAAAGGTAACAAAGTACATCGTCGCAGAACCGGTGGAATCATTCTTGGGAGTGATGGTGGCGGTGATAGCGCCTGATTGCGCCCAGCTTGACGAGGCGATAAAAGTAACGAGCAACAAGATTGCCCATTGGTAGAAATGGCGGGCTGCTAAACCGCGCTT
Source organism: bacterium (assembly GCA_022072515.1). GTDB lineage: Bacteria > Zhuqueibacterota > Zhuqueibacteria > Zhuqueibacterales > Zhuqueibacteraceae > Zhuqueibacter. Next base: position 1,942 of record JAJVHT010000190.1, on the reverse strand, counting down.
CGGGTGGCGTGGGTTTACAGAAAAATTCCGCTCCGAATTTCCAATTTGTATCACCCGCGGCGGCGAAAACTCGCGCGAAACGGCTTGTGCTGTGCGTCTGAGAGGCATATCCAAAGCTTCAATCGATCCGTGATAAGAAATTGTCAAAAGCCGTCGTGCTTCCGGTTGTCAATAAATCATGCAGATAAGAAGCAAACGGCCCGTTGTGTCAGCTTGAAACGATCAACCACGAACACGAGAGAGCAGAGAGCCACACCCGGCTGCGCTCAGCTTCATGTGTTCGCGCCTGTTAAACCAAGCCCATGTCTTACAAAGATTATACCAGTCTACAATGATGTTGCGGAGAGAAAAAACGGTGGGAAAATTGGGTGATGTGTGGGAGTGACAGTCCGCGGTGCCAAGCTTTATGGCGAATATTTCGTGTGGAGAAATTGCACTGATGTGATAAAAAATGCTTAACGCTGAATTAAGCGCATTATAAGGCAGGAACATTGTCGCGAACAAGTTGGCCAGAAAACCGCTTTCTCCCGCAAGTGCTTTTTATTCATGGTTAAAAGTGCAACAGGCGTTCCAACCTCGTTGAAACGCCTGCTGCCATTTTTCGTACAGAGTGTGCAGAGTCGAATCAGAAATAGAAAGCCAACGTCAGCACGCCGCTGTTGCTGATGCCCACGCCGCTGCTGCCGCCGACCTTGGTGGTTATCGTCTGATTGCCGGAAGTAATTTCCTCATCAGCGCGCGACAGCTTCGCAAAACCCAGGCGGTATTCCGCCGCCAAACTCACTTCTTTAAACACAAAAAATTCGGCGCCCAACAAAGCAAACAGATTGAAATTCGTCCCACCTAAAAAGATTCCGGCGCCGGGGATGGACTCACCGTTGTCATAATTTTTGACGACGGTTTGGTTGGCGGTGCCAAGGGCGACGCTCTTGGATTCCGTCGAAGTCGTCGCAAAGCCGAGTCCCGCGCCCAAATAAGCATTGGCCCGCCCGGTGCCGCGATGCCATTCCGCCGCGGCGGAGACACCGAATCGCGTTGCCGATTGCTCGCCATCCTTTCCCTGCAATCCGGCCGGCGGATTGGCCGGAAGATCGCGACTCGCCGTGGCGAACTGCAAGCCCAGACGCAGCGCCACACCATCTTTGTAATAATATTTGACGCCCACGCCGCCATCAAAATCTCCGGCGTTCAAATTGGAAAGTCCGTTAAAAGAAAAGAGCAGCGCCGTTGTGCCCTTGGCGAGATTGGGAGTGATTCCTTGACCGAAAGCCAGCGTGTGCAACAAACCTACGGCGATGACTGCGGCAAACAGCTTCTTCAGCATAAACCCTCCGATAGTTAGATGAAACAAAAAGTGGTTATAACGACGATTGGCGGCGCCCAAAAAATTGTAACTATTCAGTACCGCCCGGGCGCTCAAATCTGTGTACAAAAATAAATGGCGGGATATAACAAATATCAAAAATAAGCGTCCGGGCGGTGAAATAGCTGAATAGTCACTGCTAATCCTATATTAAAGAATTTGCTTGTATTTTACAAGCAACAATATTATTGTTTCCAAATATTTTACTTTCATTTTCAGTCGCAATTAACGACGGTAGATAAAACAGAATAATTGAGCGATTTCCCGTACGAGGTTTTTACTCAGTCATCGTGATCACTCATGAGAAACGCGCCATTGCCGTCACACCGGGCCCTGTTGCCGGCAATGGTTTCTATCTTGATTTTGCCTGAGAGCCAAAATCACTACCCCATGCCTTGTAGCAACCGCAGGAATCTTGTAACGCGGGGTGGCGTTTGACTTTGAAATAGACGAAATTAAGGTTCTAACCGAATTGCCCTGGCCCAATAAACACAGAAATTTTTTTTAAAGCAAGTGTTTTTTGACCCCACAAACAAAGAAAACAGCGTAAACCGCGAAGAAGAACTCCCTTACGCTTTG
>JAJVHT010000178.1 GCA_022072515.1 bacterium | reverse complement strand
AAAATTACGCAAAAATTTACTTGACAAATTCAAGGTGATTTGTTATTTTATCCATGCATTAAAGCGCTTTAATAAAAATCTTTTAAATTTGGCAGTTTTTATGGGTAAATTGCTGAAATTACCCATTATTCAGGGCTTGTAAAGAAGAAATCGTCAAACCGATTTAATTATGAGCCAAGGCGCCACGATAAAAGATGTTGCGCAGAAGGCCAGGGTCTCGGAGGCGACGGTTTCTCTGGTCCTGAACAACAAGGCCAGCATTCGCGAAGAAACTCGCCAACGCGTCCTGAAGGCCATTCAGCAGCTCAACTATCATCCCCGCCATGTTGCGCGCGGCCTGGCTTCCCGCAAGAGCGGCAACATCGGCTTTATCCTCACCGACGATCATTTCTCCCGCGCCGAGCCATTCTACACCAAAATTTTTCTGGGCACCGAGTTCGAATCCCGCAAATACCAATATTACATTCTGCTGACCACCATTCCGCGCGCGTTTCATATCGAAACGGATTTGCCGCGTTTCTTGCGCGACCGCAATGTCGATGGCGTTCTCCTGGCCGGCCATGTGCCGACGGCGTTGTCTGAGCATGTTCTCCAGCTCAAAATGCCGCACGTCTTTATTGATTTCTCGCCCCGGCATAAACAGGGCAATGTGGTCATGATGGATAATCTGTTGGGCGCAACATTGGCCGTTCGTCACTTGATTGACTTGGGGCATCACCGTATCGCGTTCATCGGCGGCGACATTACCCATCCAAGTATCGCCAAGCGGCTCGAAGGTTATCAACAAGCTTTGTTGGAAGCGCAACTGCCGATTGCCGATGAATTGATCGAAAGTGCCGAAAGCGACACGGCACCTGAAGACGGCCTGCGCGCCACCGAAAAATTACTCAGCCGCCGCGCGCCATTTACCGCCCTCTTTGCCGCGAACGATGCCATGGCGATCGGCGCCATGCAATGCTTGCAAAAACACGGCAAGCAAATTCCGGCGAAGGTTTCCATTGTGGGCTTCGATGATATCGAAGCCGGCGCCCATACGCAGCCGCCACTGACCACGATTCGGGTTGATAAAGAAGAGCTCGGGGCGGTCGCCTTGCGCCGACTGATGGAAATGATCGAAACCAAAAAGGAATTGCCGGGCAAAGTTTTTACGCCCGTGGAACTGGTCGTACGACAATCCACCGCGCCGCCGGCAGGCGCGACAAATGGCAAATTAGTCAGCGCTATTTCCACAGGCAAATATAATATAGACCAGGGCTAGGATATTACAGGCCCGAAACGTTACGCACAAGGATCGCAGCTCCACCATCACCTCATTGTTCAACTTACTTTGAACTATTGGGAGTTGATCGATGCCATTGCTGTTTACATTTTTATTGACCGGTTTGCTTTCCGGCTTTGTCGGCGACGGGAATGGCTATATCCGGTCCGATTCCACAATCGCGGTGGCATTCCACGGCGGCTACGGCTCGATTGAGGTCGGCGGGCCTTATGCGGGTTTTGAAAGTCACCACAGCCGGCCGCTGCCCTCGCGTATCAGCTTCTTTGCGCCGGTGCCAAACAGCATGGATTTGAGCACCGACTATTGGCGCCGTGACGAATCGCAAATTTTCTTTCTCGGTCTGCAAATTGACGATGGACCACGCCGGCTCATTGGTTGGGAACCCTGGCCCTACCTCCTATCCCCTGCTGCAGTTCAGTTCTCCAAGCAACTCGCCCAAACGCATTTCACCATCTCTTATTCTTTCCCTGGCCGGCCTGGAGCCGCAGGCTTTCAAACCAGCGCCGGCATGATGGTGCGTGTTGTGGCCGGTAATCGCGATTCCCAACCTCACACGTACCGCCTTTACACCCATTGGGAAACCACGCTACGCACTTGTCAGAGTTACGAGTTGAAAGAGCACGCCCGGACGTGGTTCGACGCTTCCACGCAGACCATCTTTGCAGATTTTGCTGATCCGGAAACGGCCAACGCGACGGTGTTAGTTGGCAATGGCGCAACCCCGCCGCGCCAATGGTCGGCAGAAAGCGCAGCGCTGTGGCATGACGGGAAACTCAACTGGATCACCGGCAGCGATACAAATAGTTGGCGCCCAGTTTCCACCAACGGTGGCGCACAACGTCCGGCTGCCGCATTCCTCTACGAAAAGAATCTCGCTCCTGGCGACTCGTTGGTGATTGTTCATTTCCTGGCCTCAACAACGAAATCAGAAGCTGCAGCGCTGGCAAAGCATTTGGCGGAAAATTGCCGTGAAGAAGCAACGGCTTACGAGAAACACGTTTCAACTGCGGCGCATGGTACACCGGCGTTTCACACCGGCAATGCCGATCTCGATCATTCGGTGCAATGGGCCAAGGCCCTGCTCGCAGCCAATCGCCACTTTCTTGATGGTGCGATCGTGCCGATGCCCTGTCCGGCCGAATACAATTTTTATTTCACCCACGATGCGTTGATGACCGACCTCGCCGCCGCCAATTTTGACGCCAATCGTGTGCGCACGGATTTGCTTTATCTCGCCAACAAAGCCAATGCGGAAAATATCATCCCTCACGCTTATTATTGGAAAGACGATGGCTTCAAAACCGAGTTCGCTGGCCAGGATAATTGGAATCATTTTTGGTTTATCCTGGTCGCCGCCAGTTACTTGCGGCACACCGGCGATCTCGCACTGTTGCAGCGCTTGCAGCCGGTGTTGGAAAAAAGCCTGACCTTCACACTGAGCCATCTCGGCAAAGACGGTTTGCTGTGGGCCGCCTCCCCGGATTGGTGGGATATCGGGAAAGCGCCGGGGCCGCGCGCGTACATGACAACACTGGCGATTCGCGCGTTGGAGGAATTTATTTTTATGGGAGGCAAGCTGCAATATGCGCCTGAAAAATTGCAGGCATATTGGGCGCAAGCGCAATCGCTGCGGACGGCGCTCGCACAAAAATTGTGGGATGAACAACTTGGCTACTTGATCAACTTCAACAACGGCACGACCAAAGATGAACATATTTACGTCGGTTCGCTGCTGGCGGTTGTGTTTGATGAGCTCGCCAAAGAAAGGCAGGGTCGATTGGTTGCCACGGCTCGGCAACGTCTTTACGATCATCAACTTGGCGTGCGCATGGTTGATCCGGCGGATTTTCATTTGCTTGAAAAAGAGTTTCAACTTGTCAATCATGAGCAGGGGAAAAATAAAGGCGAATACATCAACGGCGGCGTTTGGCCGCATGGCACAGCGTGGTATGCATTAGCATTGCAGCAAGTCGGTGATAACGATGCCGGGCTCGAAGTGGTGCGCAACAATATGACGATTGCCGGTATCATGCGCAGTCCGCAAGGCCAGCCGGCGATGTACGAATATCGCTACAGTGATCCGGCCACTGCGGATTACGGCCGGGTTGATAAACCCAACTTTCTGTGGGCCGGCGGCTGGTATCTATTCACGCTGTATCGTTTGCTCGGCGCCGCTGAAAGTCCGTGGAACTTGCATCTGCGCACCGATTTGCCCAGCCAAACGCCGGCGCCGGAATTTGAATGGTTAATAAATGGAAAAATTGCGAAGGTGGTTTATTCCGGTGACGGCCAATATGCTGCGGAGATTGCCTACGATGGCGCGCCTTTTCCTGCGTTGGTTATTCCGGAGCAGCATACGCCGTACAAAATTCAAATCACCCGCGGCGCCATTGCCAAACCCTATCTCGAGAAGTTGACCGCAGCATTCATCGGCGCGCAATGGCAGGAAGAGCAAAAATCTTTGCATTGGCAATCCCGCGCTTTTGCCGGCCATCCTGTAAGCGCTATCATCATGAGCGCGCAAGCCCCGAAAAGAATTTTGGCCGATCAAAAGATTTTGCCGGTAGCGGCGTTCTCGGTGCAACAGGAGAATAAGAATTCTTACTGCACTGTGATCAATTATTCTCATATTTCGCGTGACTGTGAAGTGCGCGTGGAGTTCTAAGAAATGGCGTGATGGGGTGTTGGAGTGATGGATTATTGGCTTGTTGTTCACTCCATTAATCCATCGATCCAACGCTCCGGATATCCAACGTTAAAAATCGCAAAAATGAAAGCTGCTCAATTCAACAAGCCGCATGATTTGCAAGTCGTTGAACGCCGGTTGCGCGCGCTAAGCGGCGACGAGGTGCTGGTGCAGATTGCCGCCTGCGGCGTTTGCGGAACTGACGTGCATATTTTTGCCGGTGAAGCGCATGCCCGGCCGCCGGTGATTCTCGGCCACGAGTTTGCCGGCACGATCATCGAAGCGGGAAATCAAGTGCGTGAGTTGCGGGCCGGTGATCGTGTGGCCGTCGATCCGAACATTGCCTGCGGCGGCTGCTATTATTGCCGCCGCGGCCAAGTGAACTTTTGCGAAAACCTGCGCGCGCTCGGCGTCGATATTGACGGCGGGTTTGCCGAGTTTACCATTACACCGGCCAAACAATGCTACAAACTGCCGGAGGATTTTGCTCTCGAATTTGGCGCCTTTGCCGAGCCGCTCTCGTGTTGCTTGCGCGGCCTCGAGCGTGCGGCGATTCAGCCCGGCCAATCCGTGGCCATTGTTGGCGCTGGCAATATCGGCTTGCTGATGCTGCAACTGGCGCGGCTTGCCGGCGCTGGTCTGATCTTCGTGCTCGATCCGCTCGAATCCAAGCGCGCCATCGCTACGCAACTTGTCGTGGATTTTGTGCTGGACGCGAGCCATCCGCAGGCGGTACAAGAAATTGCCGAGCGCACGCACGGCGGTTGCGACGTGGTCATCGAATGTGCCGGCAAAGCCGAAGCCGCCGAGTTGGCGCTGGCGCTCACCAAGCGCGGCAGCCGCGTGGTGCTTTTCGGCCTCGCCGCGCCCGCGGCGTACGCGCGCTTGTATTTGCAAACCGCCTTTCTCAAAGAGCTGACGATTCTCAGCTCGATTTTGAATCCATTTACGTTTCACCGCGCGGTCGATTTGTTGGCGCAAGGGAAAATCAACCTCGCGCCATTCAGCCTCAACCGCTTCGTATTGGAAAAAATCGGGGACGCGCTGGAAAGCACGCGCAGAAGTGCGGCGGTTAAAACCCTGGTGATTCCTGATTAGTTTCATGAAAGGAGGTGATTGGGAGAAAATTTGAAAGCGTTCCACTTTTTATTCGAAGCGGAGTTTTGTCACTCTCAAGTGAATTCTTTAATTTTTAGGAGGTTTTTCGATGAATTATCGTTTCAGAATCTTTTTTCTTCTGGCTTGCCTGGCATGCGTGGTGTGGACCAGCACGGGCTGGAGCCAGATCAACACGATCCCGAACGGCGGCTTTGAAAATGCCGACGCTCCGGCCTATTGGCACAAAGTCGATGCTGGCGACGCGACGGTGGAATGGGCCGGCGACCAATTTCGCTCGCCGCAGCGTTCACTGAAAATCAGCGAAGCCAGCGGCAGCGATGCGCCGATGTGGGAATCCGACAACGTTGCCAGCCTGAATTGGAATCCCACCACCGGCACGACTAAAAATGTTGAGATGGAAATCGGCGGTTGGGTGAAAACTTCGGGTGTCAATACCAGCCCGGCCGCGGATGCCGACAAAATCACGCTGGCCTTTTGGTTTTATGACAATGCCAATAATTTGATTTTCGGTCAGCCGGTGGTGATCCCGATGCCGCAGAGTCAAGCCACCGTCGATTGGACGGAAATCAAGAACTCGACGCCGGTGGTGTTGCCGACTGACGCCGCGCGTTTGGTGGTGCAATTCAAATTTGGCGCCAACGCGACCGGCACGGCTTGGCTCGATGACCTCTTCATGCGCAATGCGCCGAATGCGCAAGGTTGGCTCGGCGATCTGTTCAACAACAACTTTGGCACGCCCGCTGCCTGGTTTTTCTGGAAGGGCAATCTCAGCCTCGGCTCGAACGGCAAAGGCGTTGTCAGTGTCTCCAGCGATTACGCCCATTCCGGAAATTATTCGCTCCTGGTGGAAGACGATGCCAGCAATCCCGATGAAGTGGTGGCGATCTCCGACCGCAACCCGATTGAGCCGGGACGTTCGTATGGCATTTCCGCGTGGGTGAAGTTTGTTGGCGCCAACACCAACGTGCCCTTCGATGTCGAGAAAGCCATCTTCTTCACGCTGACCTACCATAATGATGACGCCGGCTGGGCAGAAGTGCAGGGAGAGGATTTCTTCGTGATCGACCAATCCCGTACCGACCGCGATTGGATGCTCTACTCGTTTACCTTCACACCACCGGCGAACGCCACTCGCGTTTCCGTGCGCGCGCGGCTGCAGCACCAAGCTACGGGCAAAGTCTACTGGGATGATTTTCGCCTGTATCCCGTGGAAATTGCCAAAAAGAATTTCACCTTTGATGAGTCGCAGCGGCCGGCATATTGGGAAAACTTCAATAACGGCGATGGCGTCGCGGAATGGACTAGCGCCGTTTTTCGCTCGCCCGAACGCAGCTTGAAGCTCAGCAAGCCAACCGGCAGCAGCGCCGATCCGATGTGGCTCGCGCGGCAAATGGCGAAGATCAACTGGAATCCGGAAACCGGTGTTCCGAAGAACATCGAGATGGAAATCGGCGGCTGGGTGAAAACCACGGGCGTCAACACCAACCCGGCCAACGACGCCGCAAAAATTCAACTGCGTTTCAAATTTTTTGATGCGGCGAAGCAATTGATTTTCGGCCAACCGGTGACATTGGATGTACCGCAAACGCAAGCTGCCATTGATTGGACGGAAATCAAGAACTCTACGCCGGTGGTTTTGCCGGTGGACGCTGATTCATTTGCGGTTGAATTTCAGATGGGTCCCGGCGCCAGCGGCACGGTCTATCTCGACGATATTTTCATGCGCAATGCGCCGAATGCGCAGGGTTGGCTCGGTGATTTGTTCAACAACAATTTTGGCACTCCAGAAGGCTGGTTCTTCTGGAAAGGCAATCTCAGTTTGGGAACAAATGGCAAGGGCGTCGTCAGCATCAGCGAGACTTATGCGCACAGCGGCCGTTATTCCTTGCGGATACAGGATGATGATACCAACCCCGATGAAGTCGTAGCGATTTCCGACCGCAATTTTGTGCAACCGAACACCGAGTATCTCGTGAGCGCGTGGGTGAAACGCGTCGGCACCAATCTCAATACGACAACACCGCCCGATGTCGAGAAGGCGATTTTCTTTACGGTCACTTATCACGGCAATAGTCCGACGGGATGGAATGAGAACCACGGTGAAGATTTCCTGGTGGTAGATCAAACCACAACCGATCGTGACTGGACGTTTTATTCATTTCGCTTAAAAACGCGTCCGGATGATTATCGCATTTCCATTCGCGCCCGCTTCCAGCATCAGGCGACGGGCGATGCATATTGGGATGATTTCTTGGTTGTACCCATTTCCACGCCGAATGCCAATCTGAGCTTCGAAGAGGCGGCGGTGCCGGCCTATTGGATGAAGTTGAACGACGCCGGCTCCACGATGGAATGGGCCACGGATCAATTCCGTTCCGATCAGCGCTCGCTGAAAATCAGCAAACCCAGTGGCGGCAGCGAGCCGACGTGGATCACGCGCGCCAACGTGGCGAAGTTGAATTGGAATCCCACCACTGGCACGCCGCCCAATATCGAAATGGAAATTGGCGGTTGGGTTAAAACTGAAAATGTGAATACCAATCCTGCCGGCGCGGGCGGAGAGATTCAGCTCATCTACTCGTTCTACGACAAAAACAAGAATCTCATCTTCGGCCAACCCGTCGTCATGAAAGTGCCGCAAACGCAAGCCAGCGTCGATTGGACGGAGATCAAAAATTCTGCCGCCGTGATTTTGCCAACCGATGCGGATTCAGTGGTCGTCGCCTTCAAGTTTGGCGCCAATGCGACGGGCACGGTTTGGCTTGATGATATTTTCATGCGCAATGCTCCAGGAGCGCAAGGCTGGCTCGGCGATCTGTTCAACAACAATTTCGGCACGCCGGAAGGTTGGTTCTTCTGGAAGGGTAATCTCAGCCTTGGCACCAACGGCAAAGGCGTGGTCTCCATTTCGCGTGATTTTGCGCATACTGGTGACCATTCGTTGTTGATTTCAGATGACGCCACCAATCCCGATGAAGTCGTGCTCATTGGTGATCGCAATCCGGTGAAAGGCAATCGCGTTTATCAAGTTTCGGCTTGGGTAAAAACGGTTGGCGTCAACCCCAACGTGCCGTTTGATGTCGAGAAAGGCATTTTCTTCACCGTCACTTATCACAAAGATGAGGCGGGATGGGCGGAAGTCAAAGGCGAGGATTTCTTCGTCATCGATCAATCCGTCGCTGACAAGGATTGGACGTTGTACAAATTCCTGGTGACGACGCCAGCGGAGGCCAATCGCCTGTCAATTCGCGGCCGCTTGCAGCATCAAGCCACCGGCAAGACGTATTGGGATGATTTCGCCGTGGTCGAAGGCAACATCACCAGAGTGCAAGACAACAAAGGCCTGCCGTTGACTTTTGCGCTCGATCAGAACTATCCGAATCCGTTCAACCCGGAAACGCGCATCACGTATTCGCTGCCGAAAAATGCGCACGTCAAGATCGAAATCTTCAACGCCTTGGGCCAGAAAGTGCGCACGCTGGTGGAGGTTGACAAGGCTGCCGGCAGTTATGAAATTCTCTGGGATGGCCGGAACGATTTGGGCCAGACCGTGGGCAGTGGCATCTACTTCTATCAACTGCGTACGCCGGAGGCGAAGTTAACTCGTCGGATGTTGCTGGTGCGGTAGTTAATTTTTAACAGCACACGGATGGCGCGGATTAGAACAGTCATTGCGAGCGCTTTTCAGCGAAGCAATCTCTGAGTACAAACAGATCGCTTCGTCGCAAAAAACGCTCCTCGCGATGACGAGTGGTTTCTGATGATGGCATCAAAAAAATCCGCGCTATCCGTTGTTCAAATAAAAGAGGCGAAAATGAAATTGACCAACCGCCTTCTCATACTTATCGCTTTATTCATTCCGGCGGTTGTACACGCTGGCACTACCGGCAAACTAGCCGGTAAGTTAACGGACAAGCAAAACGGCGAACCGCTGCCCGGTGTCAACATCATCGTTGCGGACACCAGATTGGGCGCGGTTTCCGATTTCGAGGGCAATTTCATCATTCTGCAAGTGCCGCCGGGAATTTACACGGTCAGAGCCTCGCTGATTGGCTATCAGGAGGTGATTTACGAGAACGTTCGCGTGTCGATCGATCTCACCACCCGTCTCGATTTTCAGCTCGCGGAAATTGTGCTCGAGCTGGGCCAGAATGTCACCGTGGTCGCGCAGCGCCCGCTGGTGCAGAAGGATCTCACCTCCACCTCGAATACCGTGGGCGCCGATGCGATTCGCCAACTGCCGGTGGAAAATTTCACCGATGTCGTGAACCTGCAAGCCGGTGTGGTCGAAGGGCATTTTCGCGGCGGCCGCAGCGGCGAAGTGGCGTATCTGGTCAACGGCATTCCCATGAACGATGTTTACTCCGGCTCGTTTGCGCTGCAGGTGGAAAACAACACCATCCAGGAATTGGAAGTCATCAGCGGCACGTTCAACGCCGAGTATGGCCAGGCGATGAGCGGCGTCGTCAACGTCGTGACCAAGGAAGGCGGCGAGAAACTGCACGGCAGTTTTTCCAGTTATATCGGCGACTACGTCAGTACCCATGACGACATCTTTTGGAATATCGACGCCTTCAATCCCATTTATAATTTTGAGTCAAGCCTTTCCGGGCCCGTGCCGGGTTTCAGCAACAAGCTCACTTATTTCGCCTCCGCGCGATACTATCATAGCGACGGTTCCATCTATGGCCGCCAGGTTTTTCTGCCGTCGGATTCCTCGAGTTTTCCCAGCAATGCGGTACGTGATTGGTACATCGAAGCACGCGGCCGCGGTTATCGTTTTTCCTCCAATATCGATTTTCAGCACACCGCCGACAGCCTAAAAGCCAGCGCCGATTTTGTGGCGATGAATCCGAACAAGCGCCTGACCGGCCAATTGAAGCTGGCCTATCAGCTTTCACCAACCATTAAAGCCGATTACGAAGGCTTAATTCAGAATCGCGATTTTCGCGAATACGACCACAGCTTTCGTTTCGATCCTGACGGTAATTTTCAGCGCGAACAACGCAGTTGGAGCAACGCGCTGGCGGTCACCAAGGTTTTCAACAGCCGCACCTTTTTGCAAATCAAAGGCTCGGCGTTCAATACCGATTACAAACAATTCGTGCACGAGAATCCGCTCGATCCGGCGTATGTCAATCCGGATTTGTTGGATGCGGCCAGCGGCAATGCCTTTCGCACCGGCGGTGAGCAGATGTGGCATTTTTATCGCAACACCCGCACGAACATCGGCAAGATGGATTTGACCTGGCAGGCGACCAATCAACATCTTTTGAAGATGGGCCTCGAAGGAAGACAGCATCGCTTGTGGTTGCGCGCCTTTGAAATTCGCCTGAATCGCGATACCGGTTTCAAACCATTTGTGCCGCAGGCAACGAAAAACGTCAGCAACAGCGACATGTACCTGCGCCGCCCGTATGAGTTCTCGGTGTACGCGCAGGATAAAATGGAATTCGATGATCTCATTGTCAACGCCGGTTTGCGCTTCGATCACTTCAATGCCGGCGGCAAAATTCCAGATAACTTCGGTGAACCCAATCTGGCGGGACTTCTGAAATCCGGCAGCAGCAGCCAGCTCAGTCCGCGTGTGGGCCTGGCTTATCCCATCACCGATCGCGGCGTTCTGCATGTTTCCTACGGCCATTTCTTCCAAATTCCCAATTTTGAGTTTCTCTTTGCAAACCCTGAATTTGAGCTTTATCCCACGCAGGATTACGGCAGCACGCCGCCGCCGGAACGCACGCCCAACACCATCGGCAATGCCGATCTTAAACCGCAGCGCACGGTAATTTACGAAATCGGTTTGCAGCAACAGCTTGGCGAGGAATTTGCGCTCGACCTCACAACGTATTTCAAAGACATTCGCAATCTGCTCGGCACGCAGATTCTCGAAACGGTGACCGGCATTCGCTATGCGCGCTATATCAATCGTGATTACGGCAACGTGCGCGGCTTCACGATTTCGTTCGAGAAGCGTCAGTCCAACGGCCTCGCCGCGACCATCGATTACACGTATCAAATTGCCAAAGGCAACGCCAGCGACCCGAACTCCGCCTTTCTCGACGCGCAAGCCAATCGCGAGCCGACCAAGGAGCTGGTGCCGCTGGAATGGGATCGCACGCACAGCCTGAATGTCACGCTCACCGCCGGCGATCCCTCGCGTTATTCGCTCGGCCTCATCGGCAAAATCGGCAGCGGCTTGCCGTACACGCCGACGGCGCAGAACGTGCGCACCGGCGTGGAAAACAGCGAGCGCCGGCCGTACTTCATGAATTTTGATTTGTATGCCTACAAAAATTTGCGCTGGGCGGGATTGCGGACCAACGTTTTCGTGCGCGTGTACAACTTGTTCGACCGCAAGAACGAGCTGCAAGTTTTCTCCGACACCGGCCGCGCCAATTATTCGCTATCGGCATTAACCAGCGGCACGGTGTTCGGCCTGAATAACCTCAACGAGTATTTTACGCGCCCGGATTTCTATTCCGATCCGCGGCAGGTCATTGCAGGATTTACGGTGGAGTTTTAAAAAATTCTATCGTTATTTTTTAATCGTCTGTAACGGGGCTTTGGGAGATGTTATCAACTCATTTCCCGAAAATGGAGTTTGGGGGCTATTGTCAAATGTCCCTATGTGACAAAGTTCCCGACATTGTCTTTGCTTGGCACCTATGCCTCGCAAGGGATGAATGATTTGGAGTCGTATCCGGCTTCAATTTATCGTGTCCGAGTACATTTATGAAAATCCCAACGAAACTCATAACCATCTTCTTTTTCGTTTTGGCAGCCACCGCCTTTGCCCAACGCCAGCCCGATCCGAATGTCGGACAATTAAAAAACACCCGGAAGGGCATCATGGATGGCAATCTCGTCCGCACCATTTTTTGGAATCACGGCGAGGTGGCGGACTGGCCGAATCAGCCTTCCGGCGAATGGCCAAAAGGTTCCGGCCATTCTTATGTCGATGGCGTCGCGCTCGTGGTGGCGGCGCCCATTGTCGATGCGCAAGGAAGGCGGCGGCATTCCGTGGTGACGCGTTATCGCGAAGACATGGACGTTTCACCGGAACAAATTCCGTGGGGCTTTGCGCCGTTGCCGGGATATTTCAACGACAACCCCAAAACCAATCCCGCCAACGCGCCGGCGATCAGCAACGATCCGCGCACCTGGCCGTCTCGCTGGCCGGACAAACCGCTGGATTGGGCCGGGCTATGGAACGGTTTCTTCGGCAAGGGCGTGACCAACGCCGATCTCGAATCCTATGTGGTTTTTGATGACGATCCCGACGAGGAATTTCTTTTCTATCCGGATCCAAGCGATTCCAGCCGCCGCGGCCTTGGCCTCGAAGTGGCGTCGCGCATGTTCCAATGGAATCAAGTGCTGGCGCAGGACGTCATCTTTGCGATTTACTTCATCACCAACGAGGGCAAGACGGATTACGACAGCACGTATTTCGCTTTTCACATCGATTGGGGCATTGGCGGCACCGATGATTCCGCGGATGATGGCGGCAATTATGACGAGGATCTCGACATCGCCTGGGCCTTCGATGGCAACGGCTACGGCAGCCCCGGCAACTGGTCGCCGGTCGGCGTCGGCGGCTTCGCTTTTCTCGAAAGCCCGGGAATTTTCCGCGACAGCCGCGACAATGATAATGACGGCTTGCTCAACGAGCGCCGCGACGGCGGTCCCGGCGTTTTTCTGGATCAATATCCTTATGGCGTCGCCGATGTGCAAGCGTTCCAAAAATTTTATCCGGAGCACGAGCTGCGGCCGCATTGGTCCGGCGATGAGAATATCGATTGGGACGGTTTCGAGGATTTGAATAACAATGGCGTGTGGAACGAGGGCGAACCGCTGCGCGATGACGTCGGCGCCGATGGTCTCGGGCCTTTTGATGCCAATTATCCCGGCCCCGACTTCGGCGAGGCGGATGGCATCCCCACTGCCGGCGAGCCGGATTTCGATTTTACCGACAAAGACGAGAGCGATCAAATCGGTCTCACCGGCTTTAATGTCTTCGTGCTGCACGAATACAAGATGGAAAACGACGAAGCGTATTGGAACGGCCTGCGCGCAGCCCTGCCCCCGCGTGACAAGCTGGTGCAGAACACCAACCTCGGCATGTTCTTTTCTTCCGGACCTTTTGGATTGAAAGCCGGTGATACGCAATTTTACTCCATGTCGCTGTTATTTGCCGAAGATATCAATGACCTGGCTCGCACGAAGAAAACCGTCCAGCAAATTTATAATGCCGATTATCGCTTTGCGAAACCACCGGACAAGCCGCAACTGAAGGCGATTGCCGGCGATGGCAAAGTGGTGCTGTATTGGGATAACAAAGCCGAGCTTTCGTATGATCCCTTCCTGCAGGATTTTGATTTCGAAGGTTACAATATTTATCGCGCGACCGATCCGGAATTTCTCGAAGTGCAGACCATCACCGACAGCTACGGCAAAAAACGCTATCGCGAGCCGATTGCCAAGTTTGATTTGAAAGACGGCATCAAGGGTTTGCATCCGATCGACGTCGAAGGCATCAAGTTCAATCTGGGCGAGGATTCGGGTTTGCAGCATTTCTATATCGACCGCAATGTGAAGAATGGGCAAACCTACTACTATGCCGTCGTGCCGTATGATCGCGGTCTGGTGGATACAACCGCCACTGGCGAGATTTCCGGTATCTCGCCTTCGGAAGCGCCGAGTGTGATCAAAGTCAGCGTCGCCGGCGTGGTCGAAAGCACGGACATCAATGCCGCGATTGTTACGCCGCAAGCGCCGGCCGCCGGTTATGTCGATCCGCAAATCGACGGCGAGATTGTGCACAACGGGCCGGGCACCGGCACCGTCGCAGTGCAAATGCTGGATCCCGCCCGCATCAAAAACAGCAACAGCTATCGTTTTGTGTTCAGCGATACTTCCGCTTTCGCCATTGATCCGGCGCCGAACTATACGTTGGTCAACACTACGACCGGCGACACGCTCGTCAAGCAAGTTCCCATTCTCGAAGGTCGCGCCACCACACCGGTCACCGATGGATTCGTCAATTTCCTGTTCAATGACCTCAAGGTGCAAGTGCTGGAGGCCGAAACGGGCTGGCTGGTCGGTTCGAGCAACTATGGCGTGCGCGTCGGGCCGAATAACAGTCTCATTGGCCGCTATGTCACCTATCCGGCGGATTTCGAGCTGCGCTTTTATGACAGTATCGTGGATACCTCCGAAGCGCTGCTTTTCGGCCAGCAGCGCATTCCGGTGAATTTCAAAATTTGGAATCTCACCGAAAACCGGCAAATGGATTTTCTTTTTGGCGACCGCGACAACGACAAGCAATTCTCGCCTGGAGATTCGGTGACGATGGTCACCGGACAAACGCTAGGCCAGCGACCGCAAGGTTCGCGTTTCAAGTCGGCGTGGGCGATTTTCTTTGACCATCCCAACGGCGCGAGCCCCAAACCGCCGAAAGCTGGCGATATTTACCGCCTCGTCGTCAGCAAACCTTTCCGCCGCGGCGAGTCTTTCGAGTTCAAAGTGCGCGGCGCGCGGGTGGAACCACAGCTCGCCAAAAATTCGTTATCGAATATTGCGGTCGTGCCGAATCCGTACGTCGGCGGCGCCTCGTGGGAGCCGCGCAACCCGTTTCAATTCGGCCGCGGCGAGCGCAGGATTTATTTTATCAATCTGCCGGCGAAATGCACGATTCGAATTTACACCATGCGCGGCTATCTCGTCGATACGCTCGTGCATGAGGCGCCGGCGGAAAATGGCGCTGAAGCGTGGGATTTGGTTTCCAAAGATGGAATGGATATCGCGTACGGCGTCTACGTTTATCATGTCGACGCGCCGGAGCTTGGCACGCAGATTGGAAAGTTTGCGGTGATCAAATGAGCGCTCTTACTCATAATCATACTCTTACTCGCCTTGAAAATCGTTAAAAGCGATGATGAGTAAGAGTAGGAGCAAGAGAACGAGTTCAAACGAGTATTCACAGAGTTACCATAGACTAATACGAGCAAAGCAATGAAGCGATTCATTCTCTCATTATCCGTTTTGGCATTGCTGCTGAGTTTCTCTTCAGCTTTTGCCCAAGGTGAAACCGACGTCTCCAAAGTCGGCATCACCGCCGCGCCGTTTCTGACGATCGGCGTGGGATCGCGCGCCAATGGCATGGGCGGCGCTTTCGTCGCCACCGCCAACGATGCCAGCGCCTTGTATTGGAATCCGGCCGGCCTGGCGCGGCTCGAGCGCTCGGAGCTCTTGCTCGTGCATACGCGCTGGATTGCCGATACCGATTTCAATTTCGCCGGCGTGGTTTTGCCGCTCGGGGACTTTGGCACGCTCGGCGGCAGCATCACGTCGCTGACGATGGGCGACATGGCCGTGCGTACCATCGAGCGCCCGGAAGGAACCGGCGAGCTTTTTTCCGCGGCGGATCTGGCGATCGCGCTAACGTACAGCCGCCGGCTTACCGATCGTTTCACGATAGGATTCAATGCGAAATACATTAACCAGCGCATCTGGCACGAAAGCGCCTCGGGCTTCGCGCTGGATTTGGGCACGCTTTTCATCACCGGCTTTCACGGTCTGCGCCTCGGCGCCACACTGTCGAATTTCGGCACCGACATGCGCATGGAAGGCAAGGATTTGCTGGTCTTTCACGATCTCGATCCCACCATCAGCGGCAACAACGAGCGCGTTCCTTCCAACATCGAAACGCAAAGCTGGGCATTGCCGTTGAATTTTCAATTTGGCCTGGCCATGGAAATCATCCGCAGCGAGCCGCATCGTTTAACCATTGCGGCCGATGCGTTGCACCCAAGTGACAATACAGAAAGCGTGAATCTCGGCGGCGAGTATGCTTTGCAGGAAAAATTCTTTGTTCGCGGCGGCTATCGCGATTTGTTCTTGCGTGATGGCGAGCAAACTTTCACGGTTGGCGGCGGCGCGGCAGTACGGTTTCTCGGCAACGTGCGCTGGAAATTTGATTACGCCTATGCTGACTTCGGCCGTTTGGAGAACGAGCAACGTTTCTCAGTGGCGGTGGAGTTTTGAGCAACAACGTAGCGCAGGCCGCCGGCCTGCAGATGAAATGAAAATGAAAATGAAAACAAAAACGATTTGGCAAGGTTCGCGCTGCCGTTCAATTTTCATCACAAGCTGTGCGACGATCACTCTCATTGCCGGCGCCTCGCTGAATGCCTTAGCCGAGGCTGATGATGCAAACAAATCTGGCCATCCCACGCGCCCCACTCTCGTGCCTGCGGGCATGGACACCGTGGTCGTTGCCCGCGTCGGTAATATCGATATTACCACCGAAGAATTTCTGTTGAGTTACGAATTCGGCCCGGCTTTTGTCAAGAAACGCGGAAATCCCAAGGACCGCTATCTTGATTTCATGATCAATGAAAAACTACTGGCGCTGGACGGTTATGCACGCGGTTTTGTAAATGACCAGGAAGTCGTGACGATGCTCAAAGAAGTCGAGGGCGATTTAGCCACTGAAGAGCTATATCGCGATGATATTTTGAGCCAGGTTTCGATTGATAACCAGGAGATTGAGCAGGCCATAAAAAAAGAACGCGTTCACCTCGAGCTGAAGTGGCTGTTTGCACCGCATCGCGATGATCTCAAAACTTATTTGGCGCAACTCGCCCAAGGCGTGCCTTTTGATACGCTGTTCAATCACCAACTCACTGATTCGGTGCAGATCGGAAACCGTTCTCTCGAAACCACCAAATTCCGCCTGGAAGATTCGAATCCGGCAATGGCGTGTGTCGTCGATACGCTGTCTTACGGCAAGATCTCACCACCGATAGAAGCTCCGGATGGGTTTTACCTCGTCAAAGTTACGAACACCTGGACAAACGCAATCATGACGCAAACGGAGCATGCGGAATTGAAACAGGTTGTTCAGCGCGGCCTGCGCCAGCGACGGGCTGATGCCCTTTCTGAGCGTTATGTCAATAACCTCATGCGAAATCATAATCCTGTCATCGTCAGGCAAACTTTCAATATCCTGCGGGCGCTCGTTGGCAAGACCGTTCTCTCACCCGAAAAATACCAAGATTGGAATTTAACCGGAAAACTGATGTCCGAAGCCGGTCCCCTCGATTCGCTCGAAATCGAGCGTTATCGCAGCCAGACCTTGGTTAGATTGAATGGCCGCAACTTGCTGCTGGGCGATTTCTGGACTTGGTACCAAGCGCGCAGTGCCTACATACGTTTCGATACCGCTTCGCCGCAGCGTTTTTACGCTTCCTTGATGCAAATGGCCTGGCGCAGCGTGCGGGACAACCTGCTCGTTGAACGAGCCTGGCAAAGAGGCCTGCAGGACCGGTCCGGTGTTCAGAAACAAAAATCATGGTGGGAAGAAAAACTCGTCTATGCGCGAGTGAAGGAGGAGATGCTCAAATCGATTCAAATTACTGATGAACAGGCGCAGCAATTCTACCAACAGAACATTCGGCAGTATCGCGATCCAAAAGGCAACGTCCTGCCGTATGAGAAAGTGAAGGACGGTGTGCGCCAGGGTTGTTACGCAGAGGAGTTGGCAAAAAATCTACTCCGCTCGCTCAATATTTTGAAAAATAAATATCCGGTACAAATCAATCGCGCGGCGTTGGAGACGTTGCCCATCGATGCGACACCGGATCCCAAAGCCTTCGACATGATTACCGCGAAGAAGGGCGGCACCTTCCCTCGCCCTGCGGTTCCGACGATTGATTTTGATTGGAAGCTGTGGGAATGAATACTGAATGAATTGTCAAGCACCACCACCAAGACAAGAAGCTTTGAGTTTGGAAAGAATCGACGAGCAACATTAAAAATTCATTCGCTTAATCTCAGTTTATCCAGCTTCTGCTCTTCGTGCCTTGGTGCCTTTGTGGTTTATTTTTATGAATAGTTCAGGCTCAAAATCATTATTGCCGACACGAATTGCCTTTGCCATCACAACGGCATTTCTGTTTGCCGCCAACAGCGCCGCGCAGCAAATCGCCGTCAACCGTATCGAGATGATGCCGAATTTGCCTGCGCCATATCAAATGCGAAATTGGAAACAGGTGGCGCTGGGTTATGATTCATTGGTTTTCAATTTCAACCTCAGCGGCCAGTATCTGCCGCTCATTTGGTGGCGCACCAACACGGTGAATTATCCCAACCATATCAGCTTTGGACTGCACACGGTGGTGGGCACGACGGCGCCCAATTCCGCTGAAGCCATCAATCTGCTGCCGGCAGTTGTCGGCGCCAGCCTGGTGGGAATCGACAAAAGCAATCAGAACGGCCAAAATTGGGCGTTGATGTGCGAAGAGTTCTTCAACCGGCGGCCCGCAGAAAATGTTTATCTCAATCATCCGGTGACGCAAAGCGGCGATGACTGGTGGTACGCCACCATGCCCAATGTTTTTTTCTACCAGCTTTACAATCTGTATCCCAACACCGGCAATTTTGCTTTCCAATTCACCTCGGTGGCAAAGCAATGGTTGAAAGCCGTCGAAAAAATGGGCGGCAGCGCCACGCCGTGGAATATTCCGAACATGAATTATCGCGGTTGGTATCTTTCCACCATGACGCCGCACACGGCCGGCGTGCCGGAACCGGAAGCTGCCGGCGCGATCGCCTGGCTCTTGTATAATACTTATGTTGAAACGGGCAATTCGAAGTATCGCCTCGGCGCCGAATGGGCCATGGAGTTTTTGAGCAATTGGAATTCGAATCCCGCATACGAGTTGCAACTACCTTATGGCGTCTACACCGCCGCGCGCATGAATGCCGAAATCGGCACAACTTACGATATTAGCAAAATGCTCAACTGGTGCTTTGACGTCGGCCCGCTTCGGCAATGGGGCGCCATTGTGGAGAATTGGGGAGGATATGACTGCCATGGCTTGATCGGCGAAGTGGGCAGCAACGGCTATGCGTTTGCGATGAACACCTTCGAGCACATCGGCGCGCTGGTTCCGCTTGTGCGCTATGATGATCGTTTCGCCCGCGCCCTTGGCAAGTGGGTGTTGAATGCCGCGAATGCCGCACGGTTGTTTTACCCGAAGTATTTGCCTAATCAAAACCAGGACAGCGAAGAATGGTCGCAGCAATACGATCCCAACTCGTACATTGCGCACGAAGCTTTGCGTGAATCTGCGTTCGGCGCCAGCCCGTACGCCACCGGTGATGCCATCAGCGGCGGCTGGGGCAGGACGAATCTCGCGCTCTATGGCTCATCGCATGTGGGCATTCTGGGCGGCATCATCGCCACGACGAATGTCGAAGGAATTTTTCAGCTTGATGTTTTGAAAACCGACTATTTTCATGACAACGCGTACCCCACGTTTCTCTATTTCAATCCCTATGAGTCAGAGAAATCCGTTGAGATTGAAGTTGGCAGCGGCCAGCATGATCTTTACGATGCCGTCAGCAACAGCTTTCTGCTGACTGGCGTGAGCGAAAAGGCCGCGTTTTCAATTCCTGCTGATGCCGCAGTCCTGGTCGTGATTGCTCCAGCCGGCGGTGAGGTGAACTACGATCCCGATAAAATGTTGATTGACGGAGTCATTGTTGATTATCGCTCCGGCCGCGTTGTGCCGAATTATCCGCCGCGCATCAAAGGCCTGGCCGCGAAAAAGTCGCAGCTACTCCTCGGCGAAAACACGACGATCTATTGCACGGCGACTGATCGAAACGCGGAAGACTTGTCCTACACATGGCAAGCAACCGGCGGGACGATGATCGGCACCGGCGTACAGATTGACTGGACCGCCCCGGTTTCGCCGGGAAGTTACACGGTTGAGTGTTTCGTGAATGATGGCCACGGCGGCCGTGACTCGGCGATCGTGCAACTCGAAGTCGTAGCCGCAATCAATCACGCCCCGAGCATTGCTGTGTTGACCGCCCGTCCCGGCAAGATCGATTTGGGCGCAACGACAGAATTGACCTGCACCGCGAATGATCCTGATGGCGATACATTATCCTATTCCTGGACGTCGGCAAGCGGCATTCTGAGCGGCAGCGGCTCGACGATCACATGGACGGCGCCAGTGGACGAAGACGATTTTTTTGTTGTCTGCAGAGTCGCAGACGGCCGCGGCGGTCAGGCTGTGGACAGCATCAGCGTGCGCGTTCGCGATTTTTCGAATACGCAAACTGGTGATCTCGTTGCCTTCTATCCATTCACTGGCAATGCCAATGATGCAAGCGGCAACGGCAACAATGGCACGGTTGCCGGCGCGCTGCTTGTCGCTGATCGTTTTGGCCAAGCCAATCGGGCGTACGCTTTTGACGGCGTGGATGACTATATTCGAATTCCCAACCAGCCCGTTCTCAATTTCCAGCAAGCCATCACCATCAATTTTTGGATGAAGATCGGGCAATTTTATGATCGCGAGGCTTATCCAATTTCACATGGCAATTGGGAAAACCGTTGGAAGGTTTCGATTACGAATGGCGGCGCGCGTTGGACGGTGAAAACCAATCATCCCGTCAATACCGGCATCAAAGATTTGGATTCGAAGACAAAATTCGTTGCGGACAAGTGGTACAACCTCACCGCGCTCTACAGCGGCGCCGATTTTGAAATTTATGTGAATGGTGAGCTGGATAGCTTCTCCTCTTGGTCGGGCGTCATTTTACAGACCGCGATCGATTTGATGATCGGACAGGTGCTTCCCAACAATCGCAATTACAATTTCAACGGCGTGATTGACGACGTTCGCATTTACAACTACGCGCTTTCCGTGGCGGAGATCGAAAAGTTGTATGATATAGGCACTGCCGTTGATAACCGGCAACAGAATGCAGTGCCCTTCGAGAATGCTTTGCAGCAAAATTATCCCAATCCGTTTAACGCGCAAACGACGATTCGTTACCAACTCCGCCACGCCGGACAAGTCACCATCAAAATCTACGATCTACTTGGGCACGAAGTGCGGTTGCTTACGGATCAGCAAAAGCCAGCAGGCGAATACTCGGCGCAGTGGGATGGAAAAAATGATCATGGCCGATATGTCACTTCCGGCATCTATGTGTATGAGATGAAGGCAGGAGAGTTTGTTGAGAGACGTAAGCTAATAATGTTGAAGTAATCATTGCTGTCATTCTGGAAGAATCCTTTTTCGCACAAGTACCATACTTGATATTGAAAAAGACTCCTGTGCAACGACATTGAGGTTTACCGATCATCTCTTTTGGACGGAATTTCTGCAAATGCATTCGCTGACACAATTGAAAAAAATCGACAGAAAAATATTTGTCCAATACCTTTGGTTCGTGAGTGTTTTAGGACTTATCGCTATCCTCTTTGCGAGCGGCTGCGGCAGCGAGAAAGCTTACAGCCGCCCGGAGCTGCTCTATTGGTCTGCCAACAATCCCTATGAGCAAGAAGTGGCGCGCGCTGTGGTGAAAGAGTGGAACGAAAAGCATCCCGCAATGCGCGTTCATCATCAGCCGATTCCGGAAGGCCAATCCAGCGAGGAAGTGATTCTCGCGGCCATCGCCGGCCGCACCACGCCGGACATTTATTCCAACGCCTGGCCCGGTGACGTTGAATTCTATGTGCGCGCCAAAGCACTCATCAATCTCGATCAATTCGCGGATTGCGATAGCATGCTCAACGCGCGTTGCGCAGCCGACGTTGTGGCGCAATCCCGTTCGCGCGACGGCAAGCTCTATCAAATGCCATGGAAGACGAATCCCATCATGATGATGTACAATGTCAAGCTGTTCCGGCAAATCGGATTCGACCAAGCACCCGCCACTTATTCTGAGTTTCTTGCGGCCGCGGCGAAGCTGCGAAGTGAACTGTCCTGCTGGATGGGCATCATCGATATTCGCGTCCTCTGGTGGCAGCGCTTCTTTGATTTTTATCCTCTGTATCTTGCCGCCGGCAGCGGAAACACCTTGATTTCCGGCGACAGCGTATTGTTTGAGAATGCCAGCGCCGTGGCGACCGTGAATTTTCTGCAAACCGTGTATCGCGAGAACTATTTTCCCAAACAAAAGATGACGGCCACCGGAGATTTCTTTCTATTGGGAAAAGCCGCGACGCGGTTCACCGGCCCGTGGGAAATTACCCATGCCGAGAAATTCAAGCCGAAAGGATTCGAATACGACTTCGCGCCGATGCCGGTGCCGGACAATCACAGCGGGCCGGTTTACACCTATGGCGACTTGAAGAACATCGTCATCTTTTCCACTTGCCGGCAGCCGCGCGCCGCTTGGGAATTTGTCAAATTCATGGTCTCGCGCCGCAATGATCTGCGTCTGCTGGAAACGGCGAGCCAATTGCCGCTGCGCAAAAGCATGTTGCGCGATTCACTTTTCGCCGATTATTTCGCCAAGAATCCGCGCATGGTTGACTTCGCGCAGCAAGCCGAGCACGTCCGTGGCATCGATCAATCACCGGTGATGAAGGAAGTCTTCGATGCGATATCGCAGGAATACGAAGCGGCTGTGGTGTACGCCGCCAAATCGCCGGAAGCGGCGGTGCGAGACGCGGCAAAACGGGTGAGATTGATTCTCGAGTGAACGAAAAATTGGATTGATGGAATATTGGATCAATGGATTGCTGGATCGATGGGGCAAATGGAATGCTGGACATTCCAGTGCTTCAGTGTTCTAACAATACATCAATCCAAAGCTCCATTAATCCAACGATCCAAAAATCCAACTATCTATTTCGATGCGCCGTCGCAATCACATAGGCTATTTGTTTGTCACCCCTTACGCGCTGCACTTCGCCATTTTCATTGGCTTTCCGCTGGTGTTCTCGCTGGTGCTGCTCTTTCATCGCTGGGACATCGTCTCGCCGATGGTATGGGTGGGCATGGATAATTTTGCCAAACTTGTTCACGACAACCTGTTTTGGCAGGCGATGTTGAACACCGGCATCTTTCTGCTGTTGCACATTCCGCTGCAGCTTGCCGTCGCGTTGTTTTTGGCTATTCAATTGAACCAGCGCCTCAAGCTGCGAGGATTTTTTCGCGCTGCATTCTTTTTGCCAGTGGTGGTGAGCGGCGTGGTGATTGCGATTTTGTGGGATCAACTTTATGCCAAGGATACCGGCGTGCTCAACGCGTTGCTGGCGCAAATCGGCTTGTCGAAAATCGGCTGGCTCACTGAACCGAATATTGCCATGCCGGCGATTGCGCTCATGGCCACGTGGAAAAATGTCGGCTTGTATATCGTCCTCTTTCTGGTCGGACTGCAAAGCGTGCCGCCGCAGATGTACGAAGCCGCAAATATCGACGGCGCGGGCGCCTGGCAAAAATTTTGGCGCGTCACGTTGCCGATGTTGAATCCCACAATTTTCATGGTTGTGATTCTCTCCACCATCGGCGGCTTTTCACTCTTCATCGAACCGTACGTCATGACCGGCGGCGGCCCGATGAATCGCACGCTCTCGGCGATGCTTTACATTTACAAGCAGGGATTTTTCTTCTATCACATGGGCTACGCCGCCACGTTGGGATTCGCGTTCGCGGTGATTGTGCTGATGGTGGTGCTCGTGCAGCGAAAGTTGGTAGAACGAGAATAGAAGACCAACGGATAAAACATCCGTTGGTCTTAATGTATCCGTGGAGATTCTTTTAAGACAATAATATGCACAAAATCTGGCACTACATTTTTCTCGCACTCGCAGCGATTGTTTTTATCTACCCATTTTTGTGGATGCTCTCGGCCACGCTGCGGCCGGAGAACGAAATCGGCGCGTTGAATTTGCTGCCGTCGCGCTGGACGTTGGCGAGCTATGCAGCCGTTTTTGAGAAGATCCCGCTGCTGCGCGCGTTTGCCAACAGCCTGCTCGTCTCGCTCTCCGTCGTGGCGAGTGTCCTGTTGTTTGGATCAATGACCGGCTTCGCGCTCTCGCGCCTGCATTTTCGCGGCAGGAATCTAATCTTCATGCTGGTCATTTTCACTATGATCTTGCCCGTGCAATTGACGCTCATTCCATTATATATTCTCATGGTGAAGCTCGGCTGGGTGGATACTTATCTCGCGCTCATCATGCCGTATGCGGTCAATGCCCTCGGCGTGTTGATGTTTCGCCAAGCATTCAAAACCATTCCGCAGGATGTGATTGATGCCGCGCGCATCGACGGCGCCAGTGAGTTCGGTATTCTCTTTCGCATCTTCTGGCCGCTCTCGGTGCCGACCTTGATCACCGTCGCCATTTTGACGTTCATGGGAATCTGGAATGAAGTATTGTGGCCGATCTTGACGATCCGCAAAAGTGAGCTGATGGTGATGCCGCAGCTTGTGGCGTTGTTCGTCACCGGCGGCGCCGCCGAGAGCCAGCTCGGCGTGCAGTTGGCTGCCGCAACGTTGCTGGCCTTGCCGATTGTGATTGCTTATGCCTTTTTTCAGAAGTATTTTATTGAAAGCATGGCAGCGACAGGGCTGAAAGAATGAAAAGCGGTAAGTTGCAATTGGCAAATGCAAAGTTGAACCAATGCTGAAAGTGAAAACAATCTTGAAAAAATTGGGATTGAACAGTTTACAAGGCTTGGTAGCGATAGCCTGGCTGGCGTTCGCTCTGTTGTGCGCTTGCACGCAAAAGCAAGCTCTTGAGCTGCGGTTCACGAATCTGGCTCATCTAAATCACCTTTATGAAGAAGTGACGATTGACGGCCAGCCGCTGGCCATCATCCACATTTATTCGGAATATCCCGACTACAAATGGGTTGACGCCGGCAACGAAGGCATTGCTTGTGTCGATGATGCCGCTCGCGCGGCCGTCGTTTATTTGCGGCATTTTGAAGTCACCGGCGATACGACGAGCTTGTGGCGTGCGCGCAAGCTGATCGATTTTTGCCGCTACCTGCAAGCCGAGGACGGTCTGTTTTACAATTTTATTTTTGCCGACCATTCCATCAATCGTGAGGGCCGGACCAGTTTCAAGAGTCTCGGCTGGTGGGCGGCGCGCGGGGTGTGGGCGCTGGGAGAAGGCTGCCGAGTTTTTCGCGACCACGATCCGGCTTACGCCAGCCTCTTGCAGCAACACGTGCAAAAAACTTTTATGCATCTCGACACGCTGCTGCAACACTATCCGGCCATGGACACAATTAACGGCTTCACCGTGCCGCGCTGGCTGTTGTACAACTCCGCCGGCGACGCCACTTCCGAATTGGTTCTCGGTTTGGCCGCCTACTATCGCGCCACGAACGATCCGCAAGTCAAAATCTATTTGGAAAAATTCGGTGTAGCGTTTGCGGCCATGCAGCTTGGCGATGAGAATAACTTTCCATTCGGAGCAATTCTTTCATGGCAGAACCTCTGGCACGGTTGGGCCAATGGCCAAACGCAGGCGCTGACCACAATTGCCAAGTTGGTGCAACGGGATGATTTTCTCGCCGCGGCCAAACGCGAGGCTGCATATTTCTATCCGTATTTGCAGAAAGAAAATCTTCCACGAGAAATGCAATTTGCCCGCGACGGCAATCAGATTCGCGCGATGAAAACCGAACGCTATTCCCAAATCGCCTACGCGCTGCGCCCGATGATCGTCGGCGCGTTGCGTCTCGCCGAAAGCACGAATGATCCGCAATTCGCGGAATTGGCAGCGGACCTAGCGCAGTGGTTTTTCGGAAAAAATGCGGCGCAGGCGCAAATGTACGATCCCAAAACCGGCCGTGGTTTTGACGGCATTCTCTCGGAAAAAGAAATCAATCGTAATGCTGGCGCCGAATCGACGATCGAAGCATTGTATGCCATTCTCGAACTCGAGGCGAATCCGGTGGCGCGGCAAAGGCTGTATGAAAAAATAAAAGGCGTCGAGTAATGGATTGCTGTATTAATGGAGAGGTGGATTGTTGGATCGATGGATTAATGGGACCCAATAATCCAACAATCCAGAAATCCAACAATCCAATCATTTATCAATTTTTACCATAACCTCATTTACGGACATATTCATCTTAAAGGAGTGAAGCCAGATGTTCAAGTTGCAACGCGTTGGCAACGCTGTCCTCGAACCGATTAAGGAAAACGCCTGGGAATCACAAGCGGTGTTCAATCCCGCCGCGATCCGCGAGGGCGAGCATGTGCTGATGATTTATCGCGCCGTCGAAGGCGACAACTATTCGACGCTGGGCTACGCCAAACTCGATCGCAGCGGCAAAATTCTGGAGCGTTGGCCGGAGCCGATTCTTCGCCGCGAGACGCCCTGCGAGCAACGCGGCGTCGAAGATCCGCGCATTGCCAAATTTGACAACCGTTATTATCTGGTTTATGTCGCGTACGACAGCGTGACGGTGCGCACCTGCCTGGCTTCGACGACCGATTTCAAAAAAATTGCGAGGCACGGTATTATCATTCCGGACGTGTGGGATAAGGACGCGATGTTCTTCCCGGAGCTGGTGAAGGGTAAATTGATTTTAATGCACCGTATCGAGCCGAATATTCAACTCGCGTTTTTCAACGACATGGAACATCTGTTGCAGCCGGAGAAAAATTATTGGAAGGAACATTTGGCCGCGCTGGATAGGTTCACTGCCATGCGGCCGCAATTTTGGTGGGAGGCTAAAAAAATCGGCGGCGGCGCGCCGCCCATTCCGACGCCAGAGGGATGGCTGGTCATCTATCACGGTGTCGACGACAAACTGGTGTATCGCGCCGGCGCGGCGTTGTTGGATTATGAGCATCCGTTGCGCGTCATCGCGCGTTTCCCCGATCCCATTCTCGAGCCGGAGCGCCAGTTCGAAAAAGTCGGCGACGTGCCCAACGTGGTTTTTCCGACCGGCACCGCGCTCTTCGACGACGAGCTACTGATTTATTACGGCGGCGCGGACAAAGCGATCGGCATGGCCAAGGCCAGTTTGGATGAGTTGTTGCATGAGCTTAAGCGCTTTAAGCTTTAGTCTCTTTAAAGTCGAATCGTTGCAAAAAAAAACAAAGATTTTTAACCCGGAGCAAGCAGAGATTAAAAAGCTAAAGAGAATTTTCCAAGCATTGCTTTTTCCGTTTGCTCTGTTTTCTCCTGAAATTTGGATATGGACACGGTCGATCTGAACGGCGCTTGGGAATTTCAACCCGATTGGCATTCGCCGCGAATCAGCCAATTGCCGGATGGACTGTTCAAAAAAGACGAGTGGCTGCCGGCAAGCGTGCCAGGGACGATTCACACGGATTTGCTGGCCATGGAAAAAATCCCCGACCCGTTTCATCGCGACAACGAATGGCAGGTGCAATGGGTCGCGGAAATCGGCTGGCGCTATCGGCGCACCTTTCACGTGCCGGCGGAATTTTTGGCAAACGCGGCCATTCAGCTTGTGGCCGAGGGCCTTGATACTTTCGCGGCCATTTTACTCAACGGCCGGCAGGTAGCCGAAACCGCGAACATGTTCATTCCGCATCGGTTTGAAGTGAAACCGTTGCTGCGGGCCGGTGAAAATGCAATCGAAATTCGTTTCGACTCGCCGATGCAACGGGCGCAAGAATTGGAAACGCGCTACGGCAAGCTGCCGGTGGCGCTGGAGAGTTATCGCGTTTATGCCCGCAAAGCGCAATATTCCTTCAGTTGGGATTGGGGCCCGAAGCTGGCGACCAGCGGCGTCTGGCGGCCGCTCCGCCTCGAAGGCCATCAGCACTTGCGCATTGATAACTTTTTTGCGGAAGTGCAGCTCGTTCACGATTTGCACCACGCCCGCGTGCTTGCAAAAATTGCCGTCGAAAAATTCACCACAAGCGCAGCGGAATTTGTGGTGGAAATTTCCGGACCGGATTTTCACGCCAGCAAGCCGGCGAGCACTTCTGCAGCAAATCTGGCAGTGGAATTTTCAATCGCTCAGCCGCAATTATGGTGGCCGGCCGGTTATGGCGCACAACCATTGTATGAATTGAAAGTGGGCGCTCGTGTCGACGGCGAGATCGTCGCTGAGCAGACGGCACGCTTCGGCATCCGCAAGCTCGAGCTGGTATGTGAGCCGGATGCCGGCGGCGAGTCTTTTCTGTTTCGCCTCAACAATGTGCCCATCTTTTGCAAGGGCGCCGATTGGATTCCGGCGGATTCGTTCATCCCGCGTATTGCCAATGAAAAGTACCGCACGTTGCTGAATCTGGCGCGCGAGGCCAATATGAACATGCTGCGGATTTGGGGCGGCGGCATCTACGAACAAAAAATTTTTTATGCTCTTTGCGATGAGCTGGGCATTTTAGTGTGGCAGGATTTCATGTTTGCCTGCGGCGGCTATCCGGACTATCCGGAATTTGCCGACACCGTACGGCATGAAGTCGCGACGGTCATCAAGAAACTGCGTAACCATCCCTGCATCGTTTTGTGGTGCGGCAATAACGAGAACGAATGGATCTGGAATATGGAAACGCGGCGGCCGCCTCATGAGATGCCAGGCGTCTCTCTCTTTGAAAAAATCATTCCGGAGATTTGCGCCGAGCATGATCCAGCGCGGCCATATTGGCAAAGCTCGCCTTTTGGCGGGGAAGATCCCAATTCAGAACGGGAAGGCGATCGCCACCAATGGAATATCTGGAGCAACTGGGTTGATCCGGCGGCAGTGGCCAAAGATCGCGGCCGCTTTCTTTCGGAGTTTGGTTTTCAAGCGCCGGCAACGCTGTCAACGTGGAAGAAATTCCTCGCAGCCGAAGATCTGCAACCGCAAAGCACCAGGTTCGAGCATCACAATAAGCAGGTGGAAGGCTCGGAACGGCTCTTTCGTTTCCTGGCTGGCTACGTGAGAATGCCGCGTGATTTTGAAGATTTCGTTTTCAAAACGCAAATTGTGCAAGCGGAAGCGCTGAAGACGATGGTCGAACATTGGCGCCGGGAGAAATTTCACACCGCCGGCGCGCTGTTTTGGCAACTCAATGACTGCTGGCCGGTGTCGAGCTGGGCGGTGATCGATAGTGAATTACAACCCAAAGCCGCGTACTGGTACAGCCGCCGTTTCTTCGCGCCGGTGTTGGTGAGCTTCAAACCGGCGGGCAAATTCGTGGAGATTTGGGCGGCAAACGATACGCTCGCCACCGTTGCAGCAGAGTTCGAGCTTGAGGTGCTTGACTTTTCCGGCGAGGTGCGCTGGGCGCGCCGCGAGCGCGTGCTGCTTCCGGCGAACTTTTCTCTACGGCTGGCAGCGCCGGCTTTCGCCGAACTTCTACAGCTCGATCCGCGCCGGCAATACCTCCGGGCGCGGCTGCGGGAGAATGGGCGCGTGCTGGCGGAGAATCGCCATTTCTTCTGCCGCTTCAAACATCTTGAACTGGAAACGCCGCGCCTCGATTGGCAATTCAAAAAAATCGACGCGCACACCTGGCAAGTGCGGATCAAAACCGATCGCTTCGTTAAGAGTCTCGCGCTATCGGAGCCGCCCGCGGCAGCCAGGCTGAAGGAAAATTATTTCGATCTGGATGCCAACCACGAAATGTCGATTGAAGTGAAAGGTTTATCAGCAACGCAATCGTTCGAAGCTGAAGATTTACTGTGGAAGTGGCTTTCATAGAAGTTGTATTAACGCCAATCCCAAGATTATCCAAGTGAACTAATATTTTGAGATAGTTCTGACGCTAATTTGACGCAAAACTTTGCAGTCTTTATTTGAAAATCAAAAGCTTGTCATTTAAAAAAGCTTTAAACAACAAAACCCCCAAGGCCGAGAACAAGCTCTGGGGAAGCCATTAAGCCCGGAGGGTTTTGGAGCAAATCAAATTTGTGGTCTCAGAAGCGTTCTCTATTTTTTAACAAAGAGAAAATACGAATTCTGAGGTCATTTCACAAGGAACTTTTCAGCCGTTTGCAGGACGTCGGATGCGAAGCTTATGATCGGTTGCCACTACAAAACAACTTTGCCATTGTTCCGCCGCTTCGGTTTCAAATAAATACTGGAGGCGTTCAATCAAAGCTGCGCGCCCAGGTTGATGTAAACGGACAAGTAAAATACCATAATGCGTCCCCGGAATGTAGCGCCGGATATCGGAGAAGTCCAAATCGCGTGATCAAAAATCGTTGCTCAATTTGTGCGGCTTCCCAAATGACTTGATCGTCAAGCCCTGCCAATCCCTCAGAAGCAACCGTGTCCGTTTCATGTCCAAGTTGGTCGAGAATGGCAACGAGAGCGGTGGGAAGATTTTCATCCAGTTTAATCTTCATGCAATGACCGGTATGCTTTGGATGGGCAAATCTTCCTCCGCTGAGATCGCAGCAAATGCAATGACAGCACGAACATCATCTTCGGTCAGGGTTGGAAAATCTTGAATGATTTCTTTGATGCTGGCACCCTCGGCAAGAGTAGCGAGAACCGTGCGCAACGTCACACGCGTCCCTTTGATAACCGGTTGTCCCCCGCAAATCTTAGGATCACGAATGATAAAGCCTTGATAATTCATATTAAACCTTCCCGTGATATAAAGTATCACCCTGCTGATTGGCTAAATCAAACGTCCACATTTCTATCATCCGAATTATTTTT
>JAJVHT010000013.1:27882-31024 GCA_022072515.1 bacterium | reverse complement strand
TCAAGACTGTACCTATCCAAAATGGACAGGTTTATGGCCTATTTTACATAAGCATGAAAATTTGTTGAAGTTCCCAGCCTATCCAAAATGGACAGATTTTTTAAGCAATTTTTATAACATGTTGAAACAATGATTATTACAAGCCTGTCCAAAATGGATAAGTGACAATTGTCCACTATTCGTGCCCCATCTTCTGCAAATGCCGTTTCAATTTATTCAGCGACCATCCCAGCAATTTTGCCGCTTGCGCCTTGTTATTGCCAGTCATCTTCAGAATTCGTTTCACGTAGGCATTCAGCAAAGTCTCAGCCGTCCATTGTTGGTTTGCTGCTGTGGTGAGTATCGCCCCTTGTTGCACCTCCAACGGCAGATGCTCGACCTCGATGCGAGGGCCTGTCGTGGCAACGACAAGAGGTTCCATAATCATCTTGAGTTCGCGGATATTGCCCGGCCAATCGTAATTGGTCAGACCGGAAAGCGCTTCCGGCGAGAAGCTGAGCTTTTTCTTGTAACGGGTGCAAAACTCCCGCAAAAAGAATTCGGCTAGCAACGGAATATCTTCCCGGCGCTCGCGCAAAGGCGGAATGGTGAGCGCATAGCCTTTGATGCGATAATAAAAATCCTGCCGAAACTTATTGGACTGAATGAGCTGCGGAATATCCACGTTCGTGGCCGAAATCAAGCGGAACTCGGTGGTCACCGGCACTCGTCCGCCGACGCGCCAAAATTGCCCGGTATCGAGCACGCTCAGTAATTTGATCTGTATCTCGGCATCAAGATTTTCGACCTCATCGAAGAAGAGCGTGCCGCCACACCCGAGGTCCAGGTAGCCGTTCTTTTGCTCGATGGCGCCGGTGAAGGCGCCCTTTTCATGTCCGAACAGCTCGCTTTCCAGCAGGCCGCGGCTCAGCGCAGCGCAATCGAGGTGTAAGAACAATCCATTCCGCCCGCTGCGGCGATGAATGTGTTCGGCCATAACGTTCTTGCCCGTTCCCGTCTCACCGTGAAGAAAAACGGCAGCGTTCGAAGCGGCAATTGATTCGGCGTGCTGAGCCAACTGTTGCATGGTTTGGCTTTGAAACAGCAGCAAATGTGACATGAATTCACCTCCGTGAAAGAATAACCAGGCGGCAGTTCCCAAAAGGCAAAAATCGAATCACGTGGTAAGGATTGAACCTAAACGAGGAGCAAGGAAAAGAAGAGACGCAGAAGCTGTACCGAGCTGAAAATATCCTTTACATCAGCGAGCGCGCC
Organism: bacterium; assembly: GCA_022072515.1. GTDB lineage: Bacteria > Zhuqueibacterota > Zhuqueibacteria > Zhuqueibacterales > Zhuqueibacteraceae > Zhuqueibacter. The sequence continues at coordinate 29,770 of JAJVHT010000013.1, read as the reverse complement.
AGCGCTTGAAACTTGTCCATCCACTGGCCGGGGAAGAGACCCAAATTCAACGTGCCGAAAGCGGCGATAATGAGCGCGATGCCGACGGCGGGCAGCGGCGTGAACGGCGCTTTTTCGCCTTCCGGTTCCTGCATGAACATCACGACGACGAGGCCGAGATAGTAATACAAGCTGATCATCGAGTTGATGACGCTTAAAATGACGAGCCAGAGGTACCCGGCTTGCACAGCGCCGCTGAAGACATAAAATTTGGCGAGAAACCCCGCGGTGGGCGGCACCCCGGCAAGCGAAAACATAAAAATCGCCATCGTCACGGCCGCAAAAGGCCGGCGATACGCCAGGCCGCGATATTCGGCAATATTCACATATTCCTGTTCGGCTTTGGCGAGATAGGCCACGACGCCAAACGCGCCGACATTCATGAACGTGTAGCTCAGCAAATAAAAGAGCACGCCGGCATAGCCGGTTTCATTGTTGGCAATCGCGCCGACGAGAATGTAGCCCGCATGCGCAATCGACGAGTAGGCCAGCAGGCGCTTGATATTGTCCTGGCGCAGCGCAATGATGTTGCCGATCGCCATCGTCGCGACGGCAATGACCCAAAAAATTTGCTGCCACAGCGCCGCGGTCATGACGTTGGCCGCGAGCAAAACCCGCATGAGGGCGGCAAAACCGGCGGCTTTCGAGCCGGTGGCCATGAAAGCGGAAATCGGCGTCGGCGCGCCTTGATAAACGTCCGGCGCCCACATATGAAACGGCGCCAGCGCGATTTTAAAACCAAAACCGACGACCATTAAAACCAGGCCGGTCACAAACAGCGGCTGCGCCGCCAGACCGGCATTTTGCGTGAGGCGCGCGGCAATCGCCGGAATGCCGGCGCTGCCAACGCTGCCATAAAGCAGGGCGATACCATAAAGCAGGAAGCCGCTGGCAAACGCGCCGAGCAGAAAATATTTAAAAGAAGCTTCCAGCGCCTTCGCCTCCTCACGCCGAAAGCCGGCCAGAATGTACAGGGAAACGGAAAGCGTTTCGAGGCCGAGAAAAAGTGTCAGCAAGTGCGCGCTCGACGCCATCAGCATCATGCCGACCGCCGCGAAAAGGATCAGCGCGAAATACTCGCTGTAGGATAAATACGTCGCTTCGAGCGCATTCAAAGACAACATCACCGTCAAGGCGGCGGCAATGATAAACAACACTTGAAAGCCGGCGGAAAATTTGTCGACATTGATCATGCCATAAAATGCCGTCGCCGGTTGATTGCTCCAATGTTGAATCGCAAAGAGCAAGGCGCCGGCCAACGCGATCAGCACGATGGCCAGCAGGGTTTCCCGGTACATGCGCGGGAAAATAAGCCCTAACATCAACACAGCAAAGCCGGCCAGCGTCAAGACCAATTCCGGGGCCAGCAGATAAAAATCTTGAAAAGTTATCATCATAGCAAGAGTGACAAAAAAATGGGCAAGTTATGGCGTACAAAAAAATTGATATACCCAAGAAACCTTGTTGGTTATCAAACCGTCAAAAAGATTTCATCCAGAGTACCATTTGCAAGTTCATTGGCTTTTTGCCAATTCGAGCTTACGCGCGGGTGGATCATTCAACTCTTCTCCGGCCAGATCGACCGGCGCGAGCGCCGGGGCTTGCTGCACTCGCTCGGCGCGGTAGTGCACGGTGCGAATGAGATGATCGACCGATTTTTCCATTTTATTCAAGAATGGGCTTGGCCACACGCCGATCAAAACGATCATCGCCACCACCGGGACCAGCACCACAATTTCCCGCAGCGACAGGTCAACCAGCTTTTGGTTTTCCTCTTTTTCCAATTTGCCGAACATGACGCGTTGGAACATCCGCAGCATGTAAACCGCGGCGAAAATGACGCCACTGG
>JAJVHT010000013.1:13969-27782 GCA_022072515.1 bacterium | reverse complement strand
ACCAGCACCACAATTTCCCGCAGCGACAGGTCAACCAGCTTTTGGTTTTCCTCTTTTTCCAATTTGCCGAACATGACGCGTTGGAACATCCGCAGCATGTAAACCGCGGCGAAAATGACGCCACTGGTCGCGAGGACGGCGTACCATTTATTCGTTAAAAATGTGCCCAGCAAAATCAAAAACTCGCCGACGAAGCCGTTGAGTCCCGGCAGGCCGATGGAGGACAAGGTGACGATCATGAAAAACGTCGTGAAGATGGGAATCTGCCGGGCCAGGCCGCCAAAATCTTCAATCAGCCGCGTGTGGCGGCGCTCGTAAATCATGCCCACTGTCAAGAACAGCGCGCCGGTGGAAAGGCCGTGATTGACCATTTGCAGCAAACCGCCCTGCAAGCCTTGATGCGTCAGCGTGAATATGCCCAACATCACGAAGCCGAGATGGCTCACCGACGAATAGGCCACCAGCTTCTTGATATCCGGCTGCACCATCGAAACCCAGGCGCCGTAAATAATGCCGACAATGGCCAGAATGGAGATGAGCGGGGTGAAGAGCATCGCGGCATTGGGAAACAATGGCAAGCAGAAACGCAGAAAACCGTATGTTCCCATTTTCAAGAGCACGCCGGCCAGAATCACCGAACCGGCGGTCGGCGCTTCGACATGCGCATCCGGCAGCCACGTGTGAAACGGAAACATTGGAACTTTAATGGCGAAGGAAAGCCCGAACGCAAGAAAGAGCCAGATTTGATAATTCTCCGGGAAGAGCAAATCGCGAATTTGCACGAGATCGAAGGTCAACGTGCCGGTGACTTTGCCGTAGTAGAAATAAATAAAGAGAATCGCCACCAGCATCAACAAGCTGCCGACCATGGTATAAATGAAAAACTTCAATGCGGCGTAAATACGGCGCGCCCCGCCCCACACGCCGATGATGAAATACATCGGAATGAGCATCGCTTCCCAGAAAAGGTAGAAGAGCAGCAGGTCGAGACTGGCAAACACGCCCATCATGCCGGTTTCCAGCAGCAGCATCGCAATCAAATAGCCCTTGACGCTTTTTTTAATATCATTCCAGGAGGCGAGAAAGATCAACGGCATTAAAAACGCGGTGAGCAGGATCATCAGCAAACTCAGGCCGTCGACGCCGAGGTGATAGGTCGCTTGAAACGCCGGAATCCATTCATGCTTTTCTTCGAATTGGAACGCGGTCTGCGATGGATCGAAGCCGAAATAAACCGGCACGCTGAAAACAAAAACGATCAAACTCATGCCCAGCGCGATCATTTTGAGCAGTTTGGTCTGGTCGGCGGGAATCAGGCTGAGAATGAGGGCGCCGGCCGTTGGCGCGAGAATGAGTATCGAGAGTAATGGAAAGTCGGGCATATAGAAATATTTTTACCTCATCAACAAATAACCAAGTATAACAATCAACCCCAACACCAGCGTCACGGCGTAGTTCTGCACGATGCCGGTTTGCCAGCGCCGCAGCACGGAAGCGACGCCGCCAAAAAATTTTGCCGAGCCGTTCACCGTGCCGTCGATGATTTTCACATCAAAGATTTTCCAGAAAAAATTTTCGGACAGCCACAGCAGCGGGCGCACGAACAGCGCGTCATAAATTTCATCGACATAGTATTTGCGTTTCAGCAAATTGTAAATGCCGGACAGCCGCGCCGCAACCCGGTCGGCCGCGCCGGCTTTCGCCAAATACATCTGATAGGCAAAATAAATGCCGGCGAGCGCCACCAGCACTGAAACCGCCATCAATCCCACTTCCAATCCGAAACTGCCTTCGTGCGCCTCGGCATGCAGCGCGGCGCCCTCCGGAATAAAGCGCGCCATCGCCGGCTCCAGCCAATGCTCGAATTGATTGAGGTGAGGAATGCCGATCCAGCCGCCAACGATGGAAAGCCCGGCCAGGATCATGAGCGGCAAGGTCATCACTTTCGGCGACTCGTGCAGATGGTGCATCACCGCGGCGTCCATGCGCGGCGCGCCGTAAAACGTCATGAAGATCATGCGAAACATGTAAAAGGCAGTGACGCCGGCCGCGGCGAGCGCAATGACATACAGCACCGGCGAATGCAGAAATGTTTTCCACAAGATTTCATCCTTGGAAAAAAAGCCGGAGAAGGGGAAAATGCCGGCGATGGCAATGCCGCCCATGAGAAACGTCCAAAACGTCGTGGGCGTGTATTTTCGCAAGCCACCCATTTTGGTGATCTGGGTTTCGCCGGACAGGGCGTGCATGACGCTGCCGGCGCCAAGAAACAACAACGCTTTGAAAAAGGCATGCGTCACCAAATGAAAAATGCCGGCCGTAAAGGCGCCGACACCGCACGCTAAAAACATGTAACCGAGCTGGCTGACGGTGGAATACGCGAGAACTTTTTTGATGTCGGTGGCCGTAATCGCCATCGTCGCGGCGAAGACGGCAGTGGCCAAACCAACGACGGCAACGACTTCCATGGCAATCGGCGCTTGCAGATAAATAATGCTGCACCGCGCCACCATGTAGACGCCGGCGGTCACCATCGTGGCGGCGTGGATGAGCGCGGAAACCGGCGTCGGACCGGCCATGGCGTCGGGCAGCCACACATATAAAGGAAGCTGCGCCGATTTACCCGTGGCGCCGATAAAAAGCAGCAGCGCGATGGCCGTGAAGGTTGCGGTCGAAACTTGCGGCGTCGTGAGCGAGGCGCCGGCCTTGGAAAAAACCGTTTCAAAATCCAGCGAGCCGAACGTGGCGAAAATCAAAAACATGCCGAGCAGGAAGCCGAAATCACCGATGCGGTTGACGATGAAGGCTTTGGTGCCGGCGCCGGCGCAAGTGAGGCCGGTGGTTTCATCGAAAACGCGATCGTAATAAAACCCAATCAACAAATAGGAACAGAGACCGACGCCCTCCCAGCCGACGAACATCAACAGAAAGTTGTTGCCCATCACCAGCAGCAACATCGCAAACATGAACAAATTCAAAAAGGAAAAGAAGCGGGAAAAGCCGCGCTCGCCGTGCATGTAACCGACGGAGTAAACGTGAATCAGGAAACCGACGCCGGTGACGGCCAAGACCATCGTCATCGAGAGCGTGTCAAGACGAAACGCCACCTCGACGCCGAAATTGCCGGTCGCGAGCCATTGATAAAGGGTTTGCGTCAACACGCGTGAGGCCGGAGAGAGGCCGAGCAATTCAGTGAACGTTAAAACCGCTGTTACAAAGCTGGCCAACACTGCGCCGGCGGCGATGGCGCCGACGGCTTTCTCACTAAAATTCCGGCCGAGCAGACCGTTGATAACAAATCCCAGCAGAGGAAAAAAAGGAATGAGCCAAAGATAGTTTTGCATTCTGGTTTCTTGTCGCTTGCTGCCAGTCGCCGGTTGCCAGCTTATTCACACCAGCAACCAGAAACCAGCAACCAGTTCTTACCATTTCATCAAATTAATTTCATCAATAAACACGGTCGCTTTGACGCGAAAAATTGCGACGATGAGGGCCAAACCCACCGCCACTTCCGCGGCGGCGACGACCATGACAAAAAAAACAAAAATCTGCCCTTCGAGATTTTTTAAATGCGCGGCGAAAGCCACAAAAGTCAAATTGACCGCATTCAGCATCAGTTCGACGGACATGAAAATCACGATGGCATTACGCCGCAGCAGCACACCTGCCACGCCGATGCCGAAAAGAATGGCACTGAGCAAAAGATAATAAACCAGCGGCATAAAATAACGAAATAGTTGGAGTAATGAATTGGTGGATCATTGGATGATGGGCGTGCCGGATCGTTAGGGGAGCAACTTCCGAATTCCATGACTCCCACCCATCCAGCCATCCACCGCTCCTGTTGTCAATCAACTCAACTTGCGTTTGGCAAGAATCACGGCGCCAATCATGCCAACAAGCAACAGCACCGACGCAATTTCGAACGGCAAAAGATACGTGGTGAACAATTGCTTGCCGATGATGGCGGTGCTGCCCATGAACGTTGTCCCTTCATGCGCCAGGCCGGCGGCGGGTGGCGGATCAACCGGGGCGTTGCCATTTAAAAATGCACCGCCGATGAGCACACCGATTTCCACCAGCAGCGCGGCAACAATTAACACCGCAAAAGCCCGGCGCGCCACTTTGCCGCGCTCGCGGCTCGGATCGCGCTTGAGGTTCAACAACATGATCACAAACAGGAACAGCACCATGATGGCGCCGGCATAAACGATAACGTGCACCGAAGCCACAAACGGCGCATTGAGCAACACATAAAATCCTGCCAGCGCAAATAACGTCACAATCAAATATATCGCGCTATAAACCGGATTGCGATGTAGAATCATCATCATGGCGGCGCCCACCGCCACCACCGAGAACAACCCAAAAAGAATCGTTTGTAAATTGATCGCCATATCGAGAGTCATTCTATTGTAAAATATGATCAATAGAAGATAGAATCTTTGCGGCAAAAGTCAAGCGGATTTTCGGCAAAATTGGGGAAACATAAAAGAGAAGGCGCAGTTTTTCCCGCCGGCGTCGCTGCGCACGGGCAAGCGATTCTCTGCCGGTGGAATCATGCATCTGCAATCTTTTTTGCCAGGCCACGGGTAGCATCTAAAACGGAATGAACAACAAGTTAGAACAGCACGGCTCCAGGCCGCGCCACTTGTACAGTTTTTTGATTCATCGCAACACCACAACTCTTTGCGTTGCCTGCGCGGTTCCGGTTTGCAGGCGAATAAAATAAATTCCAGCCGGCGCCGGCTCGCCATTGGCTTGGCGGCCATCCCAAGCTTGCGCATGATTGCCGGCCACTAAACGATCGGCCAACAAAACGGCGATCTCCTGCCCCAGTGTATTGAAAACCGTCAGTCGAACATTTTCATTTCGCCCCAGCGAAAATTTCACCCACAACGGTTGTTGGTGCAACTGGAACGGATTGGGATAGACCGGCGGCAGCGCAAAGGTGTACGGAACCAAGCTCCCGTCAACATTCAAGCTGTTGAAATCCACTTCCTGCAAGGTTTTGAGCACCCAATAATCCGGATCGACCAACACGCGCGTGATTTGTTTGCCGGCGGCAAAACGATATTCTTGAAAACCGCCGGTGTGCTCAAGAGCGAAGCGCAATGTGTCGGTACCGGCAATGGCCGCGAGATCGAGCGGCAGGCGATAAGGATCGCCGCTTTGGGTTTGCTGCAAGCGGAAAACAAGCTGGCCGTTTTCCCATTTCCAGGCATAGCGCAACTGCGGCCGCCCCTCGCGGTAAACCCACTGCTCGAAAAACCAATCCAGCTCCTGGCCGGAAATGTTCTCGGCGAGATTTTTGAAATCATCCGTCGTCGCGTTGCCGAAACGGTAGCGCGGATCAGCCACATAGCTCCGCAGCAGCCGAAAAAACGTCGAGTCGCCGATGACGTGGCGCAGTGAGTGCAGCACCCACGCGCCCTTGTCATAGACGGTGCCGCTGAAAATGCTGCCCACCGAAGTGGTATCACGGACAAAAACACTGCCCCGATGCGCATAATCCATGCTCCCCATGTAATCACGATACGTTTCCTTGCCGTCGCGATGCTCAAAAAACAGCGCTTCGCTGTAGCTGGCAAATCCTTCGTTCAGCCAAATGTCCTGCCAGGATTTCATCGTGATCAAATCGCCGAACCATTGGTGCGCCAATTCATGCGAGACCAGCCCATCGCCGAAGCTGCTGAGACTGGTGACGGTTTGATGCTCCATGCCGCCGCCCCAGGCAAACTGCGCGTGGCCGTATTTTTCTTTTTTAAACGGATAATCGCCGAAAGCGCGGTTGAAGAAGGCCAACATATCGCGCGTGTCGGCAAGCTGCACTTGGGCCGCAGCCAAATGTTCCGGATAAACATAATGCCGAATCGGCATCGTGACGCCATCATCAAAGGTGAACGTCTCGCCAAATTCCGCATAATTGCTCACCGCGATGGAGACGAGATACGTCGTGATGGGATAGCGCTCTTTCCAGGAAAAAGTTTTCCAGCCGTTTGCCGATTGGACATTTTCCAATTTGCCATTCGAAACGCCGGTTAAATTATCCGGCACAATGAGATCGACTTGCACGGAGTCCGCCTTGTCGGTCGGCGTATCTTTGCATGGCCACCAGAGGCGTGCATAATACGGTTCGCTGAGGCTGGCAATAATCGGCGCGCCGGCATGAGTGTTAAAAGTGAACGCGCCAAAACCGCCGCTTTGCGGCTGGCCGCGATAACTCACGCGGACACGAAATTTCTCGCCGCGCTGGAAAGCTGGCGTGAGCGTAAGGGTTAGAACATTGCCGCTGCGCGCAAACGTGGCGGCGTTCTCACCGACGCTCAGCACTTGCAAATTCGCATAAAAATCCATCGGCACGCTTGTGAGCCCATCGACTTCACTTTTGGCTTCCATCGTCAATTGGCCTTCAACCTCTTGCGTGGCCGGGAAAATTTTTAGTTGCAAATAATAAAAGAGCACATCATAGCCATAGTTGCTGATCGCAACGGCGCTATTCGCGACGCTGCGCCGCAAGGCAAGCTGTTGCGCTTTAAGTTGCGCTTCGAGCTGATGATGAGAAAGGCCTTGCGCCAAGATGGCGGTTTGGAATAACACGGCGGTGAGTGGGATGAGAATTTTATTCATGATAACGGTCAACCAATAATGCCATTCCGGGACGGATCAGTACAGGAGCACAACCTCTTTTGTTAACAACAAAAATACGAAAAATATGGCTCTGTTGCACTAAGTTTTTCTTGCCCAAACTCATGGTTGTCGAACAACAGAGAAAACGGTTTTGCTGCCGCTTTTCTCGAAGTCGAGATGTAATTCAATGCTGTCGCCAACCGCGAGTGAACGTTTCAATCCCATTAACATAATATGGCGCCCGCGTGGCTCCAACTTGGCGCTGCCTCGCGCAGGAATCTCAATGCCGCCCTCGACGGGTTGCATCCTCATGCGATCACCATCAATGATGGTTTCGTGGAGTTCCGTCGCTTCGCAAACATTGGCATGGGCGCGGAGCAGGCGATCTGCCGCGCCGCCACGATTTTTTACCACTAAATAAACCACACCATTGCTGCCCGCATGGTGCATATTCGCCATGGCACTATCTGCCATCGCGCCGTGATGGGTCGCTTCGGCAATCAGCACCGGCCGGGACCAGACTTCGTCCACAATGATTTCCGCAGTATCAGAAGAGCGTTGGCAGCCAGTGCACAGTGCCAGCGCCATCACCAACCCGAAGCTCCAAAACTTCGACATAGCCATTTTCCTTTCCAAAAATATTTAGCAAAAATATAAGGAGGAGAAATGTTTTACTTTTTCGCCTTCAATAAGAGCCGGAGATCATGCACGACATCAGCGACCGGCGCGTCGTGATCAATCAAAAGCCGCAAGTTGCCGTTTTGATCGACCACAAACATGCGGGTCGAGTGATTCATGAGATAACCGGCGGCGCTGGCGGCGATATTCACTTTTTCGATATAGACGCCGAATGACGCATATACCTCGCGCAAGGCAGTAGAATCGCCGGTCAGGCCGGTAAACGTCGAACTGAATACCGCGAGATGTGTTTTTAATTTCTCGGGCGTATCGCGCTCGGGGTCAACGGTGACATAAACAAATTTGACGTGCGGCGCGTCGGCTTGCAACGCCTCCTCCACGCGCTTCCAGGTTGAAAGCGTCAACGGGCACACATCCGGACAAAAGGTGTAGCCGAAAAAAAACAGCAGCACCTTGCCGCGCTGCTCGCTCAACTTAAAAGCTTCGCCCTGTTGATCCCTCAAGGTGAAGTCCGGAATCGGCGTCTCCGGCATTACACTGCCGCGAAACACGTCGTCCGATCGACAAGCCGAAAGGAACAACGCCAGGCATAAAATGAACCAGGTTCGCATAGAGTTTTCCGTGTTCGTGTTTCCGGTTATTGCGGTTTATAAAAATTGCGGACATACATATAAATGGCGACAAGATCACTTTCCGGCAATACTTCCTTCCAGCCCATCATCGCGCTGCCGGCGATGCCGTTGCGAATGATGTGCAGCCGCGCTTGCTCGGAAAAAAAAGTCGCCTGCGCGATATTGGTAAAATCCGTCGGCTGTTGGAGCAACCCGCCAGGATGCGCGCCGATGCCATCCCCGCGCGCGCCGTGACAACCCGCACAAAGCTGGACAAAAAGCTCGCTGCCGCGTTTGAGCTGCGCCACGGTGGCGGCGGCGACCGGCTCATCATATTTTTCTTTGAGTGTCTGCCGCAATTCTTCCCGCAGCTTTTCCAGTTGCTGCCGTTGGTCCGGCGGCAAGGGTTTGGCCTGCGGACCGCAGCCGCTTAATGACAACAAACTGAACGTGGTCAGAGGCGCGGGGCAACACCAGGCGCGATCTTGCTGCACATAACGCTTGACCTGCAATAAACCGAACAAGCCGAGCGCCAAGATCGCAAAGTAAATCCAATCTGTGCGAACTTTCATGCGTCAAAATTCCGCTGGCATTGTTCCCAGTTGATCACATTCCAAAACGCGGCAATGTAATCCGCCCGCTTGTTTTGATAACGCAAATAATACGCGTGCTCCCACACATCCAGGCCGAGCACGGGCTTGTGGCCATTTGCCAACGGCGTGTCTTGATTCGCGGTTTGCATAATTTCCAGCTTGCCTTTGCCGTTGACCGTGAGCCAAGCCCAGCCGCTGCCGAAGAGCGTGGCGGCCGCTTTCATAAATTTTTCTTTGAACGCCTCCAGCGAACCGAAATCGCGATTGAGCGCCGCCGCCAAAGATCCGGTTGGATGGCTGCTTTGCGGGCTGAGCATGTGCCAAAATAAACAGTGATTGAAATAACCGCCGCCATGATTGCGAATTGCGGTGCGCACGGCGGGGGGCAAGGCTTTGAAATCGGCAAGCAGCTCGACAATCGCTTTCTGCTGCAAAACCGGATGGTCTTTGAGCGCATTGTTCAAATTATCCGTGTACGCTTGATGATGGCGGCCGTGATGAATCAGCATGGTTTGCTCATCAATCGCCGCCGTCAGCGCACTGGCCGCGTAAGGCAAGTCCGGCAGGGCGAAAGGGTATTGGGCCGCAGCGCCGGGCGCGAGTTTATTGAAATCGAGTTTAATCTTGCGCGCGCGTGGCGCCGAAAAGACGTGGGCGGCCGCAGCCAACGAGGCGCCACCGATGGCGCCGACTATCGTTCGCAAAGCTTCCCGCCGCGTTGGTGTGAGCGAGTTTTCTTGCATGAGATTCTCCTGTTTTTGGATCTGCGCAATTCTTTTTGTCGCGGGTTGTAATCGCATTCACGATATTTGCTCTGGCGCGAATGCTTTTTATTAGACGTGCTGGCCGGCACGCAACGACGGCAAAGCGTCCGTTGCGGCGAAGGAAAACTGCACCTGCCCGTGACAATATACCAGAGCCGTGCATGAGCGTGCGCACATCACGGCGACACGATTGGGCGAGTAGGCAAGGAAAACAAAGACGCGCCCAACAGGCCTATTCGTGTTTGCCAAGAACAAACCTGTCAGTAAATTAAAAATTAGCCAAGCGTAAAAATCAGGCGGGGCGGGTGAAAAATATCCACGCTCACCTCGGAGACGAGAAGCACAAGGGGGGCGAGTCGAAATGGAATTTGGCGGCCATCAAGAAAATTTTCGCCAACACCGCTGGGATTGAGATGGGCAGAATCAAAATCGAAAATTATTCTGGGCGCGGCCGGCTGATCAGCCTTGTCGCCGGCGTCGTTGGCCTTTTTGAGGGCTTGGGCCAAATGGCATTGGCCGTCACATCGCAGAGCGGGCTTATCTTTATTTTCACATAGCGTCTGCGCGATGTAGCTTTTGTTCAAAGCATATTCCCAAAACGGATAAAAGGGTTTGCCCAGGGCGAGCAAATACAAACCCAAAAGCATAGCGGCAACAGCCATTTTAGGAAGAGGCCTCATACGGTGAATATAAAAATAAAATACCTGCAAAGCAAGCGGGCTTTTCGCAATCCGGTTTTAAGAAAAGGCGGGTTGGCAAAACAAAAATGGAGCCGGAATAACTTCGGCTCCATTTTTTATATATGTAAAGTGAGACGTGACGATCGTTCACAGCCGGGTGGCATCAGTCAAGCGCGCTTCTTCGCGGGTGAAAAAATTTTCTGCAACGCCGGTATTGAATTGCACGCCGGAAATTTGCCAACGATGCAGCGGCAAATCGACGAATGGCTTGGTGAGGGTGAAGTCGACTTGCGTGGGCATCCACAGGCCGTCGAAAAGTTGATAATTGCGCAAATCAGCGCGAAAGGTGACAAAATCCGGCAGCTTTTCGCGCAAAGTATATTCGAGACGGGCCAGGCGTCCGGTCGCTTGATCGAAATCGGCGAGATATTCATTCGGCGGGTAATTGCCGGCATTCAAGCCGAAAACAACCCGAACACGGTCATAGAGGTGATCGCCATCCTTTATTTCATTGACGAAATGCGGATAAACGCCGGCTTCCAGCAAACGATACGGGAGCGCCAGCAACTCGTTGGTCATCTGCAGATTATAGCTCGCGCGCCGGAGGTTCTCGGCATCCGTTGCATCGTTCAAAAAGGCCCATGGCTGAAAACGATAATAGCCCCAAACATGTTTGCCGGCCGGCGTGGTCATCTCGACGCGGCTGGCGCGTTCATGCAAGCGATGATATTGTACGGTCGCCAACGGTTCCGCTTGCCGCTGAAGAATACCTTGAAAGGCGCTACGGGGCCACAGATCAACCAGATGCGAAAACGCCACCCCCCCTAAATTCTGCCATTGATCCGTCAATTGCAGCTTCACATCAACTTTGTTTTCCCAGACGGCAAGGCCACCGTGTGCGGCAACCGCCCGTGTCACGATTTCGCGGCCTTTGTCCAAACAAAATTGGCGCATCTCATTATGTCCGCGCGCGCGCCGCACATGTGGAATGACCACGCTGTTGACCAACAGCAGCAAGCCAATCAACAAAACCGTGAATGAAAACATTCGTTTTAACATCACCAATCTCCCTGTCGTTAAAGCCAGCAAGGCGTGTATAATTCGTATACACGCTGTAAATCTTCTTCGCCAACTATTAAATTACCAACTTTACAACTTATAAACAACAACATTCATAAAAAATTTCTTCCACCCTCGCTAAACTTTTGGGGCGGTGTGGCGTGAAATTCTATTTTAACAACCTCTAAGCTTCATTCTTTGGTCGCCGGTGGCTTGCGCTTCCTTACATTTACAGCATTGTCATAATACGAAACCAGCGGCGATGAGTTGCGTTTACTCAATATAAAAAGCAAAGGCGATGCCAGATTGCCATCCACCCGCTTCCAAAGCAATACGGCTGGATGGCGCAATCGGATTGCAGGAGTTTTAGGATTCGCAATTTCCCTCTTGTTTATGAACTCCTTTTTTCCTACTTTCGAAGTGCAGCCATACGCAACCGAGTGAAGCAGAATTTAACCTGTCACCGCGATAACTGATCATGGCGCCCATAAAAACCGAAATCGATCGCAGCGCGTTGCAAGCGCAAATCCGCGAAAAAATTCTCGATATTCGCGCGAAGCATAAAGTGCGCGCGCCGGATTTCCCCGTCGCCCTGCCCTGGTTGAACGTGCAATCCGGCGGCCGGCTGTCGCTGGCCCAACTGCAGGGCAAAATCGTTTTGTTGGATTTTTGGACGTATTGCTGCATCAATTGCATGCACGTCATTCCCGATTTGAAATATTTGGAAGAAAAATATGCCGGACGGCCGCTCGTGGTCATTGGCGTGCATTCGGCCAAATTCACCAACGAAAAAGAAGCCGCGAATATTCGGCAGGCGGTGCTGCGTTATGAAGTCGAGCATCCGGTGGTGGTCGATTCCGATTTCACGATTTGGCAACAATACACCGTGCGCGCGTGGCCAACGTTGGTGATGGTCGATCCCGAGGGCTACCTGCTCGCAGTTTTCTCCGGCGAAGGCAATCGCGAGATTCTCGACAATTACATCGAAGTCGCGCTCGATATTTTTGAAAAGGAAGGCAAACTGAACCCCGCGCCGCTGGCGCTGGCGCCGGAAATTTCCGAGATGCGCGACGCCTTTTTGAGTTTTCCCGGCAAGATCGTCGCCCATCCGGCCAAAAATATTTTGGCGATGGCGGATTCGAATCACCATCGTATCGTCATCATCGCGCCGGATGGCAAAGTGCTCGACGTTGCCGGCTGCGGTTTGCCCGGGCTGGATGACGGCGATTTCGAGACGGCACATTTCAAGCATCCACAAGGCCTGGCGTTTTATGGCGACGATTTGATCGTGTGCGACACGGATAACCATGCCTTGCGCCGCCTTGATTTCGCCAGCCGCAGCGTTGCCACGCTCGCCGGCAACGGCGAACAGTCCCGCTACAATACCCGCGGCGGCCCGGGACTCAAGACGCCGCTCAATTCGCCGTGGGACATTTTCATTGCGGGCAACACCGGTTACCTCGCCATGGCCGGCCCGCATCAAATTTGGACGATTGATTTAAAAACGAACCGCGTCGAGCCGTATGCCGGCAGCGGCCATGAAGCGCGCCGCGACGGCGACCGCCATGAGGCCGCGTTCGCGCAACCGAGCGGCATTACCGGCGAAATCGTCGGCGGCAACTTAACGCGGCTCTTTGTGGCCGACAGTGAAATTTCGAGCGTGCGGCAAATCGATGCGCGCAGCGAAAAAGTCGGCACGCTCGCCGGCGGCGATCTCTTTCAATATGGTGACAACGATGGCACCGGCGACAACGTGCGCTTGCAGCATCCGCTTGGCGTGGCGTATCATGACGGCAAAATTTATTTGGCCGATACCTACAATCACAAGATCAAAGTGCTCGATCCGAATTTGCGCACGTGCAAAACGCTTTTCGGTAAACGCGAGCCGGGGTGGGCCGACGGCGCCGAGCCACAATTTTATGAGCCGTCCGGCTTGACTTTCCTGCACGGCAAATTATACATCGCCGACACCAACAATCACGCGATTCGCGTGGCCGATTTGCACACGCACGAAGTCAAAACGTTGACGCTGCAGCCAAAAGCCCTCGGCGAACATCACACCGAGCATCTGGTGAGTTCACATACGCCAGTCACGCGGCTGGCCGGGCAGACGCTGGCACCAACCGCGACCCAGTTGGTGCTGAAAATCGCTTTGCCTGCCGGAGTGGAATTCAACGCCGGCTCGCCGCTGCAGGCGCTCGTGAGCACAATCAACAACGCCATCACTTTCGATTCATCCTTGATTACGATTGCCGCGCCGCAAACCGAAACAGCGATTCCATTTCGCGTGCAACCGGACTTTGGCGGCACGGCGCTGCGGCTGGAATTGCGCTATTATTACTGCCACAAAACCCGCGGCGTGTGCATGGTACGACAGGCGGTGTATGAAATGACGATTTTGCTGGCGGCGGACGGCGAGGGAAAATTGGTAATTGCCGATCAAATTCAGGATTGATTTCATAAAAATCGTTGGCCAATTGGCCGGCTGCCTTTTAACCGACTAACGGACCAACCAGCTAACAGGCCAACCTGTTTCCGAAATGCAAATTCAGAACGGCGAGATACTGGGACTCGCAACGCAGGAGATTTATCAACGGGGCGTCGAGTACTATCGCAACGGTCGCGTCCGTCTGGTCGAGGTGACAAGCGATCTGATCACGGCGCGGGTACAAGGAACACAAGAGTACGACGTGACCGTCTATCGCAACGGCAATGGTTTCGTCACCAGTTGCACCTGCACGTATAAATTGACGTGCAAGCATGTGATTGCCACGATGCTCAAGGCGCGCGATCATGCTACCAACGCCGCCGCGCCCGCAGAAAAATCAGCCCTTCTT
>JAJVHT010000013.1:11014-13869 GCA_022072515.1 bacterium | reverse complement strand
CAATGGTTTCGTCACCAGTTGCACCTGCACGTATAAATTGACGTGCAAGCATGTGATTGCCACGATGCTCAAGGCGCGCGATCATGCTACCAACGCCGCCGCGCCCGCAGAAAAATCAGCCCTTCTTCCCGAAGCTTCTCCCGCCGAAACGCCAAAAGAAAATGACCAGAACAGTTGGCGGCAGCTTTTGCAGGCCGTTCACAAGCCGAATGCCCACGAAGCCGGGCGGCAATCGTTTGCCTCGTATTTGAGCGATCGCTCAACGTGGGGCATCTATTTTACGCTGCAATTGGGACGGAATGCCTGGACGATCGCACCGTTTCGCGCGCGGCGGCGCAAAGACGGCACGTTCGGCATGGCTTATCCCACCTCGGTGCGCGAACAACCCTACTATCGCATGCACATGTCGCAAAAGGAAAGCCTCGCGCTCATGCTGATGGATTCCATCGAGCCGCCGCCCTCCTACACCTATAATTATGCGCAACGCCACACCTATCAAATGCTTTATGGCCAGCGCCACGGCATGCTCTTCGACCTTTTGCGCGACAGTGAAATTTATGCGGCGGCCGATGAAGCGCGAAAGAATCCGTTACGGGTGCGTCCGGAAATCGCACGTTTTGAAATACGCTTGCAGGAAAATGCGGCGGTGGTGGAATTGCAGCCGCTGTTCGTTTGCGCCGATGAACCCATTCCGTTCGATAGCGAAACTTATCTATTAACCAGCGATCCGGTTTGGGTTTTGCGCCGGCAAGATCTTTTTAAGCTCGAACATTCCGCCGCCATTGGCGCGGCGTTCGATCAACCCCAAACCCGCGAAACGGCCAACCGGCCGGCGCTGCCGCCCTTCATCCAATTTCTCCAATTGCTCCGCCAGCAGCAACCGATTGTCATCCCGAAAAACGAATTAAGCGAGTTCTTTGCTTCGCTGGCGCCGGCCTCGCCGCTGCTGTCATTTTTTTCGCTGCCCGATCGCGCGAACTTGCCGACCCTCAACCAATTCTCGACCAAGCGGCTGTATTTGGAAGAAGACATCGAAATTCTCAAAATCCATTTAAGATTCGTTTATGGCAATCAGGAAGTGGATTGCGAACCACTGGCAGAGGGACAACCGGAACAGCGCGAGTTGTTGGCCCACAGCGGTGAGGGCCTGAGTTTTCTCCGCGTGATTCGCGATCGCGACGGTGAGCACCAAGCACAAGCTCAGGTTCTCGCCAGCGGCGCGCGGCAAATCTCCACCGGCGAATTCATCATCCGCGAAAGCGCCTCGGTGGATTGGCTGCTGTTCGAGCTGCCGAAGCTGGTCGAGCAGGGCTTTGAGATTATTGGCGAAGAACTGCTAAAACGCCACAAAGTCCGCCGCGCCACGCCGACGCTGAAAGTCAGTGTCAACAGCGAGATCGATTGGTTCGATTTGCAGCTCGTCGTTGATTTCGACGGCATTATGCTGTCGCTGAAAGAATTGCGGAAATCGCTGGTGCATCGCACCCGCTACGTGAAATTGCGCGACGGCAGCACGGCGCTGCTGCCGGAAGATTGGCTCGAGCAATTCTCTTATTTATTCAATCTCGGCGAGGCGGGCGACGAGCGCCTCAAAGTCTCGCGCCATCACATTACGTTGATCGATTCGCTTTTTGATAAAGCCGTCGAGCAAAATGCGGATGCCACGTATCATGAGAATCTGCAGCGCCTGCGCGATTTTCGCGGCATCGACACAATCGCCGTGCCGGAAAATTTCCAGGGCGAATTGCGCCCCTACCAACGACAAGGCTTGAACTGGCTTTACTTTTTGCAGGATTTCCGTTTCGGCGGCTGTTTGGCCGATGACATGGGGCTCGGCAAAACCATTCAGGCGCTGGCGCTGCTGCAAAATGAGAAGAAAAATGGCGTGACGACTCCCAGTTTGATTGTTTGCCCGACCTCAGTGTTGTTCAATTGGGAGAAAGAACTGCAGCGTTTCACGCCGGAATTAAAATTTTTAACGCACGCCGGACTCGAGCGCCGGCGCCTCAAACAATTCGAAGATTACGACGTCGTGCTTACCAGCTACGGCGTGTTGCGACGCGACATTGCTTTTCTCAAAGACGCCCAATTTCATTACGTCATTTTGGATGAATCGCAAAAAATCAAGAATCCCCTTTCCCAAACGGGCAAAGCGGCGCGTTTGCTGCAAGCCAATCATCGCTTGATTCTTACCGGCACCCCGGTCGAAAACAACACGCAGGAATTATGGAGCCAATTCGCCTTTCTCAATCCCGGCTTGCTCGGCAGCTTAAATTATTTTAAAGGCGCGTTCGCGCGCCCGATTGAAAAAGAACAGAGCGCCGATACCGCGCAGTTGCTGCGCAAAATTATTTTTCCTTTCATCCTGCGGCGGACGAAAGACGACGTGGCCAAGGAACTCCCGCCGAAAGTCGAGAGTTTGTATTATTGCGCCATGAGTGAGGAGCAACAAAAAGTCTACAACCGCTGGCGGGATTACTACCGGGCGCACGTGATGCAGCAAATCGACTTGAAGGGTTTGCAAAAATCACGCATGTACGTGCTCGAAGGCTTGACGAAACTGCGCCAGATTTGCTGCCATCCGCGGCTCACCGAAGAGAAATATCATCATGATGCCGGCAAATTCGAAGCACTCAAAGAAATTCTCGAAAACATTCTCGCGGAAAACCACAAAGTACTGATCTTTTCGCAATTCGTGCGGATGCTGCGCGTGATGTGCGAGCATCTCGACGAGCAAAAAATCCCGTACGCCTATTTGGACGGCCACACGGTCGACCGCCAGCAGCCGGTGCAGCAATTTCAAACCGATCCGGCGACGCGGATTTTTCTCATCAGCTTGCGCGCCGGCGGCTTCG
>JAJVHT010000013.1:0-10914 GCA_022072515.1 bacterium | reverse complement strand
GACGAGCAAAAAATCCCGTACGCCTATTTGGACGGCCACACGGTCGACCGCCAGCAGCCGGTGCAGCAATTTCAAACCGATCCGGCGACGCGGATTTTTCTCATCAGCTTGCGCGCCGGCGGCTTCGGCCTCAATCTCACCGCCGCCGATTACGTGTTGCTTTACGATCCGTGGTGGAATCCGGCGGTGGAAATGCAAGCCATCGACCGCACGCATCGCATCGGCCAGGACAAACAGGTTTTTGCTTATAAAATGATTACCCGCGATTCCGTCGAGGAAAAAATCTTGCAATTGCAGGAACGCAAGAAAGAGCTGGTCGCGGATTTGATTACGACGGACAGCGGCATGTTCAAGCATTTGACGAAAGAAGATATCGAGGTGTTATTCAGTTAAACGGTTGGACAGTTGGCTGATTGACCGGCTCACGGGTCAACAGTCGAACCGGCCAACATTTTTATTACGGCATCACTCTCGCAACGGCATTTCCCGATCATACGCCAGATTCGTTGCGGGATTATTCTAATAAGAAGTGATTGATGACACGTGACGGGCAATAGAGAAAGCTGCGAATTGGCGGCCATCGTTCAACGCGCATTTCTTCACGAGACTCCTTCACCTTCACCAATCACTGCGCAGTTCACATTTTTATAAGGAGTCCGATCGTGAATATTTATGTCGGGAACCTGTCCCCTCAAGTGAAGGAGGACGATCTGCACCAGGCTTTTTCCGCGCATGGCGAAGTGATCTCCGTCACTCTCATCAAGGACAAATTCAGCGGTGAGCCGCGCGGCTTTGCGTTTATCGAAATGCCGCAAAAGGCGCAGGCGATAGCCGCGATTCAAGCGATGAACGGCTACGAGCTGCAAGGCCGCGCCATCATCGTCAACGAAGCCCGGCCGCGTGAAGAACGGCGCGGCGGTGGCGGCGGTGGCGGCAATCGTCGTGGTGGTGGCGGCGGTGAGCGCCGTGGTGGCTTCGGCGGCGGTGGCGGCGGCAGAGGCCGGCGTTTCTGAACTCACCAAAACTTTCCGGCGGCGAGTTGTTTAATCTACCCTCGCCGCCGGAAGAGCTAAACATTTCCATCGTTCAAGCCGTCTTCTAAACGACAGTAATCCGAACGGCACCATAATTGATAAAACCGCGATACGCGAAACTACGGAGTGACTGAGGAATGTTGCGGTGGAAAGTGGTAAATCATACCATTGATTCTGTTGGCGCGAGAAAAGCCGGCGCCGGCAAATTAAAGGTGCAATGGTTGGTCGTGTGGGCCTTGATGGCTATTTTCGCCTGCCAGCGCAGCACCCGCGAAAACCCCGTCGAACTTGCCGGCCACAGTCTAGTTTCACCGCGCAGCCAGGAAAATGTGCGCGCGCTCATACCCTCCGTCGTCGGTATTGCGGCGGTGTTCGACTATCGTCTCGAATTTTTTGAGCACGAATTGGTCAATGGGCAATTTGTCCCGGAGGCAACGAGCCCCACCGGTTACCGTCTCCTCAAAAACGCCGGCGCCGTCACTTCCGCCAAAAAGATTCAGAAAGTCAACGGCGGCGGCATCATCATTTATCGTGACGGTCGGCAAACGGTCATCCTGACTTGTGAACACGTTCTGTCGTCACCAGACACAGTACGGACATTCTATCGCGACGCCAACGGCAATGAAACCAAAATCATGCTTTCGCGCGCGATCAAAAAACGGGCGACGCATCATGTGATCGACCAAGCCAATCACTTGGAACCCGCCGAGATTTTGCACACCGACTCACGCACCGATTTGGGACTGGTGACGGTAACGACCAAAATGGCCGTGGGAGAGCCTTTCACTGCAGCGGTTGCATATAAAAATGAAGTGCGGTGGGGTGACCTCGCTTTTGTCTTTGGCTATCCCCGCGAGATCAAGCAACTGACGATGGGTATTGTCAGCCCGGCGCCGTACCCCGGATCGTTTTCGCTGGACGTCGTCGGCCGTTATGGTTTTTCGGGCGGACCGGTGTTTGTGGTGCGCCCTGGCGGCGAGCTGGAATTGGCCGGCATCGTGCGTGGTGTGCCGGTGAGCAAAATCAAGTATCTGCAGCCGCCCCTGGACATGCAGCCCGGCCAAAATTTACGCCCCGATGAAATCAATCAAATTACGGCCGATGAGTATGATCTGATTGAATATGGGACAGTCTATGCGATCGGCACGGAACGGATCGGCAGATTCTTCCAAGAGAGCAAGGCCTTTCTCCAAACGAAGGGGATTATTTTGTCTGACAAATTGCTGCCGCCGTAAGCAGGTGAAAATCGTCTCAGGTTGTTTCGGTTAATATCCCCGCCAGCTTCACCATATCGATATTCCCGCCGCTCACGATAATGCCGATGCGCTTGTCCCGCCATCCCAATTCATTTCGCAACGCGGCGGCAACCGGCACCGCGCCGGTCGGCTCGATGAGAATTTTCATGCGTTCTAAAACCACCCGCACAGCATGTTTAATTTCTTCCTCCGAAACCAGCAGCACACCGGCGAGCCGCTCGCGCATGATCGTAAATGTCATCTCGCCTGGTGAAGTCACTTGCATGCCGTCCGCAATCGTCGGCGGCACCGGAATCGTCACGCGCTCGCCTTTTTGCAGCGATAGAAAAGTGTCGTTGGCCACCTCGGCCTCAACGCCATAAATTTTGGTGGCGGGCGACAGATGATGGGCAGCAATCGCATTGCCGGAAATCAATCCACCACCGCCAACCGGCGCGAGCAAAATGTCGCAGGCTCCCGCTTGCTCGAACAGCTCCAGCGTACAGGTGCCTTGTCCGGCAATGATATGCGGATGCTCGAACGGCGGAATCAGAGCACGCTGTTCTTGCGCCTGAATCTTGCGTGCGATGGCGGCACGATCTTCTTCGTAGCGGTTATACAAAATCACTTCCGCGCCGTAGCCTCTGGTCGCCGCCAGTTTTGCCGCCGGCGCATCATGCGGCATCACGATCTTGGCAGAAAGGCCCAATAACTTTGCCGCCAGCGCCACCCCCTGCGCATGATTTCCCGAAGAAAAGGCCACCACGCCGTAACGGCGCTGTTCTGGCGTCAGTTGCGCCAACGCATTATAGGCGCCGCGAAATTTGAACGCGCCCGCGCGCTGGAAATTTTCACATTTTAAAAAAAGCCGATTGCCCGTGCGTTCATCTAAAAAACTCGAAGTAAGAACCGGGGTGTGATGCGCCACGTTCCGCAAACGCGCCGCTGCCGCTTTAATGTCGTCGAAGGTTGGGAGTGTCATAAGAATTAAATCCGTTTAAATGATCGCGCTGTCTGTTTGATACTTGTGCAGTTTAAAATAAAACTAATTTTCACAAACGCAAGTGGAAGTCGTCCGGCCGAGCCTTGACTTTTGTTGCAGAATTGTGTATTTTAAAAAAAATTATCAAGAAGACGCAGTCTATTTCCTCACGCAGCTCAAACCCACAACGAAAAAGTGAGCCCCATGCAACGGCCCCATCCTCCGCTTTATTACGCTGATTATCTCCAACTCGACCGCTTGCTCGCCAGCCAATCACCGAAAAGCGTGGAATACGGCAAGCCCGCGCACGACGAGATGCTTTTCATTATCGTGCATCAAGCCTATGAATTATGGTTCAAACAAATTTTGCACGAAATGGATGCCGTTATTGCAACGTTCAAGCAGGATTATCTCGAAGAGAAAGCCATCGGCATTGCCGTGCATCGGCTGAGCCGGATCACTGAAATTCAAAAAGTTCTCATCGAGCAACTGCGCATTCTCGAAACCATGACGCCGCTGGACTTTCTCGAATTTCGCGATTTGCTCACGCCGGCTTCCGGTTTTCAGAGCCTGCAATTCCGCCTGGTGGAAAATAAATTGGGGCTGAAACCGGAGCTGCGCAAAATGTACGACAAAACCGCCTATTACTCGCGTTTGTCAGCGCCGCATCAGGAGATCGTCCAGGAGGCGGAAACCGAAAAATCCCTGTTTGAATTGATCGAACGATGGCTCGAGCGCACGCCGTTTCTTGAATTCCAGGGATTTAATTTTTGGGCCAGCTATCGCGCCGCTGTGGCGCAAATGCTGGAAAATGATCGCCGGATCGTGCAAAACAACGCCACGCTCTCCGCCGAAGAAAAAAAGCAGCAACTCCTGGAATTGGCCAAAACGGAAGAAAATTTTGCCGCTTTATTTGATGAAGAGAAACACCGGCAATTTCTCCGCACCGGACAGCGGCGCCTGTCGTATCGCGCCACGCACGCGGCGCTCTTGATCAATTTGTATCGCGACGAACCGATCCTGCATCTTCCCTTCCGCCTGCTTACCGTGTTGGTTGACATTGACGAGTTGTTGACGACCTGGCGCTACCGCCACGCGCTGATGGTGCAACGGATGATCGGTGCGAAGATCGGCACCGGCGGCTCTTCCGGCTATCCTTATTTGCGGGCAACGATTGAGAGCCACAAAGTTTTTGGCGATTTGTTCAATCTGGCGACTTTTCTCATTCCCCGTTCCGCGCTGCCGGCACTGCCGGAGGCGTTTGAAAAAAACCTCGGTTTTTTTTACAATCAAAAACCCTGATGGAAAAAATAAAAAATTATATCGGCGGCGAACTTATCGCTCCCCTCGCCAATCAGTATATCGATAATTACAATCCCGCGACCGGTGAGGTTTATTCCCTCGTTCCGGATTCCGACGAAAAAGACGTGACTCATGCGGTTGCTGCCGCGGAAAAAGCTTTTCCGGCGTGGTCGGCGATGCCGGCGGAGAAAAGATCAAATCTCCTGCTGCGAATTGCGGAATTGATCGAGCAGAATCACGAGCAACTGGCATTGACCGAATCGATCGACAACGGCAAACCGGTATCATTGGCGCGTACTGTTGATATTCCGCGGGCGGCGAGCAATTTTCATTTTTTTGCGACGGCGATCCTGCATTTCGCCAGTGAGGCGCACAGCATGGCCGAGGCGGCGCTCAATTACACCTTGCATCAGCCGCTCGGCCTTGCCGGCTGCATCTCGCCGTGGAATTTGCCGCTCTATTTATTCACCTGGAAAATTGCGCCGGCGCTCGCGGCGGGAAATTGTGTGATCGGCAAGCCATCGGAAATCACCCCGATGACGGCATATCGACTTGCGGAGCTTTGCCGCGAAGCCGGCTTGCCGCCGGGCGTTTTGAACATCGTCCACGGTTACGGGCACAAAGTGGGCGCCGCCATCTCCGCGCATCCGAAAATTTCGGCCATTTCATTCACCGGCAG
The DNA here is from genome assembly GCA_022072515.1 of bacterium. Lineage (GTDB taxonomy): Bacteria > Zhuqueibacterota > Zhuqueibacteria > Zhuqueibacterales > Zhuqueibacteraceae > Zhuqueibacter. The sequence goes on along the minus strand of JAJVHT010000013.1, from coordinate 5,682 downwards.
CACCCGCACCGGCGCGGAGATTGCCAAAACCGCCGCGCCGCGGTTCAAGAAACTTTCGCTTGAAATGGGCGGCAAGAATCCGAATATCATCTTTGCCGATTGCAACTACGACGACATGCTGCAAACGACGCTGCGTTCCTCATTTTCCAATCAAGGCGAAATTTGTCTGTGCGGCTCGCGCATTTTCATCGAGCAGCCGCTGTACAAAAAATTCCGCGCTGATTTTGTCACCCGCACAAAAGACTTAAAAACCGGTGATCCGTTGCACGAAAGCAGCAACCTCGGCGCAGTTGTTTCGAAAACACACTACGAAAAAATTCTTTATTATATCGAACTGGCAAGGCAAGAAGGCGGGACGATTTTGTGCGGTGGCAAACCTGTAAAAGTTGAAGGCCGCTGCGCGAATGGCTGGTTTATCGAGCCGACCGTGATCGAAGGATTGCCGTATGATTGCCGGACGAATCAAGAAGAGATCTTTGGGCCGGTGGTAACGCTGATCCCCTTTGCAACGGAAGAGGAAGTTTTGCATTATGCCAACAGCACGGCGTACGGGCTGGCGGCGATCATTTGGACGGAAAATCTGACCCGGGCGCATCGCCTCGCCAACCGGTTGCAAGCCGGCATCGTTTGGATCAACTGCTGGATGCGGCGTGACCTGCGCACGCCGTTCGGCGGCATGAAAGATTCCGGCCTGGGCCGCGAAGGCGGGTGGGAAGCGTTGCGCTTTTTTACCGAACCGAAAAACGTTTGCGTGCAATTGCAAAAATAAATCGCGAAAATACCCGTTGCTTTTTCATTTACTTTTGAATACATTTGAACGTGCAAAAATAAAAGGGCGCCACCTCAGGGCGTGGCGGCCCGACTTTATCACAGTTACGGAAAATGCGCGGAGAAGATTGGCATGGCGTTAAAAGACCCCAAGTACGACAAACCGATTCAATTACGCAAAACCCGCCGGCCCAAGCAACTGGCGGTGATCAACCAATCCGGTTGCACCGGCTGCCAAGTGTGCATTGATTTTTGTCCGGCCGATTGCATTCTCATCGTGCCCGGCCCGGACCCGCTGAATGTCACGGTTCATCGCCTGGTGGAAGTGGATTTGACCCGCTGCATCGGTTGCACGTTGTGCGCCAAATATTGTCCGTGGAATACGATTGAAATGTTGGATTTCGATGAAGGCTACCGCAAAGCCGAAGAATGGACCTTCCGCAGCGTCCTCGGCGAAATTATCGAGCCGGTACCGGCTGAAACCGCCGCCCCCCGACGCCGGCCGGCTGCCGTACACGCCGCGGCTGAGTGAGGAAGATCGCGTCGACCTCGCGGCGGGAACGGCCTTGTTCAACGCCGGCGAATTTTGGGAAGCGCACGAAGCCTGGGAAAAAATCTGGCAGCGCCACGCCGAGCCGTGGCGCTATTTCGTGCAAGGCCTGATCCAAGCCGCCGCCGCGCATCACCAGTTGCAGCGCGGCATCCGCCACGGCGTCATCAAACACCTGCGCAATGCGTTGGTGAAATTGGACGCCGCGCCGCCGGATTTTGCCGGCTTGGCGCTGGAGGAATTTCGCGCTTATCTGCATCACCTCCTTGATACCGTCGAAGCGTCGGAGCAAATGGTCGTACCTGCATTTCAATTGCGTTGGCTGGCGGCGTGATCAATAGAAACAGATTTCGTTCTTGCCATCAAAATACCTCGTGCCGTGACGGCACCCAACACGATCATCCCACCCACTGCAGCCCACCAGCCCGGCGTTTCGCCAAGAAACAGAAGCACCCAAAGCGGATTGAGTAACGGCTCGAGCACCGGAATCAAACTTGCTTCCAGCGCGGAAACATGTTTGACCGCCGCTGCATAGAAAATGTACGCCAGGCCGAGCTGAAAAACTCCCAACAACAGCAACCCCAGCCAACTTTTGGCAGCCGGCATGGTATCGAACATGAACGGCAACCCGACCAATGCCGCGATCACGTTGCCGAGCAAAATGGATTCAAACGGCGAGCCGTCTTTTTGTTTGCGCAAGAACAGCACGAGCCACGCAAAAGTCACGGCGCTGAACATCGCGCAGAGATTGCCCCACCAACCGCTGCCGGTCAAATCATCGAAAAAGAACAGGGTCATGCCGCCGATCACCAAAGCAATGGTGATCCAGTCGAGGCGATGCGTGCGCTCGCCGAGAAACCAGGCGCCGAACAGCGCGACATAAATCGGCGCGGAGTATTGCAGCAAAATGGCGTTCGCGGCGGTGGTCATTTTATTCGCCAGGACAAACAATATGACCGTGCCGGCATAAGCCAGTCCGCCGCCGATTTGCGCCGGCGACCAATGGAATTGCGGGCGGCGCAAATAGATCAGCAGCACCACTGCCGTGATCGCGCTGCGCATGCCGGCAATCGCCAGCGAATTCCAATGGACTAATTTGATCAGCAGGCCGCCCGTGCTCCACAGCACAGAAGCGATAATGAGAAAGATGATGGCTTGACGTTTTTGCGGCATGCGCGAAAAGGGCCGAATAAAAAATTTTTATTAATGAGAACCTGATTGCATTAACGCAAACAATCCGATTATTGCCAAAATCAAAAGCACCAGGCCGGCGACCTTCCACGGCGAATACGGCCGGCTGCCCTGCACTTCGCCGGTGCGGCCGTTGATGAGAATGCGATGCAGGATGCCGCCGTACCGGTACGCCGACACCCAGACCGGCAGCAGAATGTGTTTGAACGTGACGCCGGAATATTGCGTGTTCATCGAGGCGATGCGCTGCTCGTCGCCGCCGATGTCGTAACGCACCAATTTTTCGATCTCGCTTTGCATTAACACCTTGGCGCGCCCAAAACCTTCTTCCAATCCAACTTGATAACGCTCGGTGCGAAAACCGCTGAGATAATCCGATTTGAAATCGACGAGTTGCGGCAAATCCCACGGCGCCAGTTCTTCCGCGTAGTTGGTGGGCAAGCCTTTCGAGGCCACCACCAGCACGTCGTCAAACCAATTCTGCACCCGCCCTTCTTTGGACATCCATTTGACTCTGCGTACTTGGCGCGTCTGCCGCACCGACTTGCCGTTGACGATGGCGTCGAATGCTTCTGTGACGTAATAATACGTGCCGCGCTGGCCGGTATAAAACGTAAACGTCATCGCATCGTACGTCCAGAACGGCACATACATCCCGGCGAGTTTGCCGAGATCGGCGAGATGCTTGAAATCGTTCGGCGCGAACCAGCGCGAACCGATCCACTGCTGAAACGTTTTCCGCGCCGCGTTGGGGTCGATCTTGAACGGTAGCACGGCGCTCGGCTCGATGAACGGCTCGGCAGATTGCGGCTGCGATTGCAAATGCGCGCTGCAAAACGGGCATTCCTGCGTGACGGTTTTGGCATCCATCATGATGACGGCGCCGCACGCTTGACATTTCGTTTCCAATTCCGCGCCGGCGGTGACTTTCAAACCGGCGCGGCTCTCCTGCAAATACGCTTCATACGAATTTTCCACGATGTCATTGGCGCTGTGCGGAATTTTTTCCTCGTGGCCGCAATACGGGCATTTGAGCGCCTGCGCCTTGGGATCAAATGCCAGACCGGCGCCACAGGCGCCACACGGAAATTTTTTGCCCGGCGGCGGTGTGGGTTTCGGCTCGACTTTGAGTTTGTTGGAGGTTTCACTGCCAGTATTATCAATCGCCGTCATTTCAGCGGATGGCAAAGTCGAAGGCGCAGTGGACATCAAAAAATCCTTACTTTAAATTGATACCGATTAAGAAAAAAAGTAACCACGAAGACGCCGAGACACGAAGCAACACTTTTTCTTGGCCACACCCAGAGGGTGTCTTAGTGTCTTCGTGGTTTAAACAATTTCACTTTTATGCTAATTGTTGCGGAGCACTCCAATAAAGACCAGATTTACTTTTGCGGCGGCAATGGCGGCGGAGTCGCGGCGAACAATGCCGCCAGATCCGTCACTTGTCCCGCCGGCATCCAATTGGCCATGCCTTGGCGCCACAACAACGTGTCGCGGGTGATTTCGCCGCTGTTGATTTTTGCTTGCAGCGCCGCAAGATCAAATGGCCCTTGTTGCGCGCCGCCAATCCCGGCATAATACACGACGCTGCCCGGCAACGGTGGCGGTGTTGCCGCCGGCGTTCCGGTATGCGTGCCCAGGCTTTCCATCATGCGCTGCGCAATGCCCATGCCGGCGCCAAGTCCGGCGCCAATCCCAGCAGCGCCACCCGAGGGGTTTTGCGCCGCGTCGCGAATGGCTTCGGCAGATTGATATTTGATGTACGCGTCGATATTGCCCACCACGCCCATCGCCGTGCGGCGATCCAAAACTTCCTCGACGTTGGACGGCAGCGAAATATTTTCGATATAAAAATTGAGCAGATCGATGCCGAATGCGGTGAATTCGTCATTGATGCGATCGCAAATGAATTTCCCCAGCTTGTCATAATTGCCCGCCAGATCGAGCACGGGGATTTTCGCTTCCGCCAGCACATCCGCGAAGCGGGAAACGATGACGTTGCGAAGCTGTGTGGAAATTTCATAGACTTCAAATTCGGGATCAGTGGAAACGAGCTGCTGCACAAACGTCTTCGGATCGACGACTTTGATCACATACGTTCCATACGCGCGAATGCGCACCGCGCCGAATTCCGCGTCCCGCATCATGATCGGATTGGCCGTCCCCCATTTCAAATCGGTAAATTGCTTGGTTTGGATAAAATAAACCTCAGCTTTGAACGGCGAATTAAAGCCGTATTTCCAACTATTCAGCGTCGTCATGATCGGCATATTCTGCGTGCTCAATTCATACAGGCCCGGCTGAAAGAGGTCGGCAATTTTGCCTTCATTGACAAACACGGCGGCCTGGCCTTCGCGCACTGTGAGCTTCGCACCCATTTTGATCTCATTATTATAACGCCGAAAGCGGTACGCCATAATTTCATTTTCCGAGGGCGCCGTCCATTCGATGACATCAATAAACTCGCCGCGAATTTTATCCATGAGTCCCATCGCATTCTCCTTATGGTTGTTGACAGCTTTTGGATAAATAAACTATTTTTATACACAAGCAGGATTCAGGGCAACAAAAAATCATTCCCCTCATTGGGCCAGCGCGCGCGGGTTTTCATCGTATCGGGCCACACGATGAAACGCTCAGCCGGAATAAACGGAAACGCCGTACCGAAATCATAGCGACCGTTGTTATTCTTGTCGCGAAAACCGCTGAGTTGATAAAGTCCCGGCAAAATGTGCTCGAAACGATACGGCCCCGGCGCCGGCAAAGTCAGCGCATACTCCGGAGCGGAACGCGAGCTGGCCGGTGCGGCACCGAATGCTGCGCCGGCGCCCATGCTCACCTGTTTCAACGTTAGATGTACGGTGCCGGTGGCGTCCGGTTGCGTGTCGACGAGCGTGCCGCTGATGGCGGTCAGCGTGTCCGCATTCATCGTCCAAAACGTGATTTGTTTAAGCGTATCAAAAAGTGCGTTGCCGTTCGGATCAAAAGTGGAATCCGCCACTATTTTGACAAAATACGGCGCGCGACTTTTAAGCAACGTATCGGGTTGAAAACGGAATTGAAAGGGATTAAGCCATTCCCCCTTGCCCGCAACCGGCTTGCGAGCCGAATCCTGCACCGCCAGCGGCCAAGTGTTAGTGCCGGGCCGCCGTTGAGAATAATTCCGGAAC
>JAJVHT010000071.1 GCA_022072515.1 bacterium | reverse complement strand
TTACGCCTTCACCGCCGGCTTCCAGCTCGTAAACTCTCCTGTATGACACTTGCCGAATTTTGCATGCGATTCGAACTCTTCGCGGAACTTTTTGAAGTAGCCAAGCACTGGCATTGCGGCGGCATCGCCGAGCGGGCAAATCGTGTTGCCCATGATGCCGTTGGCGATGTCGGGCATATTGCTCACGTCTTCAAGACGGCCGCCGCCTTTCATCATGCGGGTAAGAACTTTGTCCATCCAGCCGGTGCCTTCACGGCATGGTGTGCACTGGCCGCAACTTTCGTGGTGATAAAAGCGTGACGTCACCATCAGCATGTCCAACAAACAGGTATCTTCATCCATCGCGATAATGCCCGCCGAACCGAGCATCGAGCCGATAGCTGCGAGCGAATCGAAATCCATTTTCACATCGATCTCTTCTGGCCGCAACGGCGGCGAAGATGAACCGCCGGGAACGACGAGTTTTAATTTTTTACCGCCGCGAATGCCGCCGGCGTAGTCATAAAGCATCGTGCGCAAGGTGGTGCCGACCGGTAGTTCGTAAACCCCGGGCCGATTCACATGGCCGCTGATACTGTAAAAACGATAACCGCCGTTGCGCTCACTGCCGAGTTTCGCAAACCACTCCGCGCCTTTGTTCATTATAAAAGGAACATACGCAATGGTCTCGACGTTGTTGACGATGGTCGGACAGCGAAACAGGCCTTCGATGGCTGGAAATGGCGGTTTCATGCGTGGCCAGCCTTTTTTGCCTTCGAGTGATTCGAGCAGCGCCGTTTCTTCGCCGCAAATGTAAGCGCCAGCGCCGCGATGCACATAAACGTCGAGCGCATAATCAGTGCCTAAAACATTCTTGCCGAGAATTTTCGCTTCATACGCTTCGTCAATCGCGGCTTGCAAAATCTCCGCCGGCTCGACATATTCACCGCGAATATAAATGTAGCAGGTGTGCGCATTGATAGCGCGTGAGGCGATGATGATGCCTTCGAGCAAAGCATGGGTAGCACCCATCACAATATACTTATCCTTACATGTACCCGGCTCGCTCTCATCGCAATTGATGACAAGGTAAGTGGGCTTGGGAGAATTTTTCGGAATAAAACTCCACTTCCTGCCGGCGGGAAATCCGGCGCCACCGAGACCGCGCAAGTTGGATTTGATGGCTTCCTCAATCACTTGTTCCGCCGTCATTGCCAGCGCCTTTTTCGCCGCGTCGTAGCCGCCGAGCTTCAAGTAATTTTTGAGCCGGTTGGTCTCTTGGTTAATGTATGGCGTTAAAACGCCGCCAGTATTGTCCGTAAACAGTGTTGAAAATGGCATAATTGCTGATTGTTTCGTCGAGTGATAGTTTTATTTCAATCCAGTCAGAATTTCATCAATCCGCTGCGGCGTCAGATTGCCGTAATACTTTTCATTGATCTGCATGGCTGGCGCCATTTCGCAAGCGGCGAGACACTCAACCACACTCAACGTGTATTTACCATCCGCGGTGGTTTGGCCGGCCTCGATACCGAGTTTTTCCTTGACATATTTGAGCAACTCACGATGGCCGCAGAGTGTACACGAGATCGTCCGGCACATTTGCACGTGATACTTGCCGACCGGCTGGCGGTTGAACAAAGTATAAAAGGTGATCACCTCGCGCACTTTCACGACCGGCACTTCGACGGCTTCGGCGATATCCGCTTCCATTTCTGCGGGGACATAACCCTTTTCTTCTTGCACAATATGCAGAATCGGCAACAACGCCGCTTGCTTGTTCGGATAATGCGTCATCACTTCTTTGATGCGCTTCATCGACTGAGGAGATAATTTCAGGCTCATATTCTCGTTGCTTGTCGCTCGTTTCTTCGTCTTTTAAATCTGTTTATCTTTGTACTTTTCAGCGGTCAAGCTCGCCGGCAATCATATTGACGGTGCCAAATGTTGCGATGATATCCGCAATCATACCGCCTTCGACCATTTTGTGAAACCCCGACATCAAGGTAAAACATGGCGGCCGAACGTGTACACGATAGGGCTGGCCTTTGCCGTCGCTGATGACGTAGAAACCCAGTTCGCCGTTCGCTCCTTCAACCGCTTGATAAGCATCGCCCGGCGGCGGCAGAATGCCATAGCCTTCCATGATGAGCATAAAGTGATTCATCAGGCCTTCGATGCTGCCGTAGGTTTTCTCTTTGGCGGGAAGCACGGCGCTCTTGTTATTGGGAAAAATATTATCGCGCAACCAAGCGTTGCCGCCCGAGAGCGTCGGGTCCGTCAGCGCTTGCACTTGCAGCAGGCCCTTGGTATAGCCGAACTTGCCCAGGTCGGCCATTTTACTGGCGGAAATCTCTTTGCCTTCATGATCAACATTCAACGGCGCCCCCGGCATCTGTTGCAATTTTTTCAAACATTGTTCGATGAGGTGCGTGCTCTGTTCAATTTCTTCCATGCGCACGAGATAGCGATCGTAGTTGTCGCCATACTGGCCATACGGAATATCAAAATCGAGCTGGCCATAAACCAGGTACGGCTCGGCTTTGCGCACGTCGTAATCAACGCCGGTGCTGCGCAGGAACGGGCCGGTGAAACCGTAGTCAATCGCGGTGGATTTATCCACGGCGCCGACACCTTTCATGCGATCAACGAAAATGCGATTGCGGGTGACCAGCGTGTGCATCTCTTTCATCGCGATGCGCAACTCGCCCAAAACTTTTTGCAAGTGCGCCGGAAATTCGGGGGTGAGATCGGCCTTCACGCCGCCGACGCGCACATACGAAACGGTGAGGCGCGCGCCGGTGATCTCCTCCACCAACTCGTAAAACATGTCGCGCACTTTCACGAAGTACAAAAACGCCGTCATGGCGCCGACTTCCATGGTGCTGGCGGCGATGCAAGTGAGGTGATCCGTAATGCGGGAGATTTCCGACATGAGCACACGGATATATTGACAGCGCTCGGTGGTGGCAAGGCCCATCACCTTCTCCACCGCCATCGCATAGCCGACATTGTTGATCAATGGCGAAACATAATTCAGGCGATCGGTATATGGAAAAACTTGCGTCCACGTGACATTTTCCGCATCTTTCTCAAAAGCCCGATGCAAGTAACCAATGCCGACATCCTTGATTTTTTGGACTTTTTCACCATCCAATTCAACCAAGACATGAATGACACCGTGCATGGCCGGATGCGACGGCCCCATGTTGAGCAGCATGTTCTGCGTATTGTCGCCGTACTGCGCCCCTTTGAGGCGAAACGCTGGGCGAAGTCCATTTTGATTTTGCGCGGCCATTTTCTGATTGTCAACAATCGGGTGGCGGCGTGTGATGGGATAATCCTTGCGCAGCGGATGGCCTTTGAATTCGTCATACATTAAAATGCGCCGCAAATCCGGATGACCCTTGAAACGAATGCCGAACATGTCCCATACTTCGCGCTCAAACCAGTTCGCGCCGCCCCACAAATGGCTCACCGTCGGCAATTCCGGCGCCAATTCCGGAACGGGGACCTGCAAGCGCAGGCGCAATTTTTCCGGCCACGCAAAAAAGTTATAAACCACCGCATAGCGTTCGGGCTGCATGTTGGCGGCGGTGGGCGCGGGTTTCACTATCGGTTCAGCCGCACCCGTGTAGGCGGCAGCTTGTGTGGGCGCGCCGAAAGTCGAGTAATCGACCCCGGCCAAATCCATCAAAAATGTAAAACGGGGGCTGTGCTCGTTTTTGAGATAAGCACAAATTTCCGGCAAATTTTGCCGTTGAACTTCCAATACATGCTCGCCGCGCGGATGCGGCACAATTTTGACGTGGTCCGGAAATTGGGCAACGATATTTTCAAGAAAGGACATAAACTAATATTCCTGTTTCTGCTTCTGAATTTTTTCTTGCAGAAGCATCAAGCCTTGCAGCACGGTTTCAGGGCGCGGCGGGCAGCCGGGAATGTAGACGTCAACCGGCACGATGGTGTCAATGCCCTGGACGGTGGAATAATTGTTATAAAAACCGCCAGTGCAGGTACAAACACCAAACGCGACCACCCACTTCGGCTCGCACATTTGATCGTACACGCGACGCATAATCGGCGCGATTTTTTGGCTGATGGTGCCGACGACGAAAAGCACATCGGCTTGTCGCGGTGTGAAACGCGGGAGCGCCGCGCCAAAACGATCCAAGTCGTATTGCGGGCCCGCCAACGACATGTATTCCATGCCGCAACACGCCGTGACGAACGGATATTGAAAGATTGAATATTTTCGCGCCCAACCGACCGCTTCATCCAAACGCGACGTGATAAAATTATCGCCGCCTAAAACACTTTTCATTCCCATTCTAAAGCACCTCGCTTCCAAGCATATACCAAACCAAGAACCAAAACACCAATAAATGTCAACATGCTGAAAAATCCCGCCGGGCCAAGCTCGCGAAATACAATGGCCCACGGAAACAAGAAAATAGTTTCGATATCAAACAGCACAAACAGAATGGCGATGAGATAGAACTTGATGTTCAATCGCTCGCCGGGCGTCGCAATTGGCGCCCAGCCGCATTCAAACGGCGTGTCCTTTACCGGATTTTTACGCCTCGGGCCCAGCCAGGAGGACAGGCCGAGAATGAGCAAAACGGTGGCGCCAATTAAGGCGAAGGTGACCAAGACGGCAACTAAGCTTTCCATTTTTACCTGTTTTATTTTTTGAACCCGGGTGACGCAGGTTAAACAAATTTATCACGGACTTTTTTTTAATCTGTGCAGTTCCGTGTCTTCTTGTGCAGCACAGATCAAATTCGTTCCGCTATTGCCTTCGCCATGTCCATCGTCGAGGCGACGCCGCCCATGTCATACGTGCGTACTTTACCGTCGCGAATAACTTTGGCAATCGCGGTTTCGAGGGTGTTGGCCATTTCATTTTCGTCAAGGTAATCCAGCATCATTTTCGCCGCGAGAATGATGCCGATTGGGTTGACGCGATATTGGCCGGCATATTTCGGCGCCGAACCGTGAATCGGCTCAAACAAGGCGTAATGCTCGCCGATATTGGCGCTGCAACCGAAACCGAGGCCACCGACCAACTGCGCGCATAGTTTGGAGAGAATATCACCAAACAAGTTGCTCGTGAGAATCACGCTATAGTGTTGCGGATTCTTCAGCAGCCACATGCACATCGCATCGATGTTGGCTTCGTAGAAATCAATGTCGGAAAATTGTTTCGCCATTTTGCGCGCTTCGCGAAACAACATGCCGCTGGTCTCGCGCGTCACATTCGGTTTTTCCACGGCGGTCACCGAACGATAGCCGTAGCGCCGCGCAAACTCAAACGCGCTACGCGCGATGCCTTCGCAGCGCTGCTTGGTCAAGATGCGCGTTGAAATCGCGATGTCATTCGGATTCATGTCGTGATAACGTCGCGCTTTGGGATGATATTCCATCAGCGTTTGCAACACCGGCGGCGGCACGGGATGAAACTCAATGCCAACATACAGGCACTCCGTGCTTTCACGAAAGACCACGACGTTAATATCATCGCGATAATTCAGCGAATTACCCGGATATGATTTGCAAGGCCGAATGTTGGTGTGCAGATTGAATTCCTGGCGCAACTGCAAAATCGGGCTTTGATACACCAAGCCCTTCCCTTGCAAAGGACGAAGCAAATCCTTTTCCGCCTCTTCCCGCGGTTTACTCGTGATCGCGCCAAAGAGACAAGCATCGGTTTGTTTCAACATTTCGATCGTGCGCGCCGGCAACGCATTGCCTTCTTTGCACCAATACTCCCAACCGATGTCGCCATGATAATATTCGGCATCGAATCCTAATTTATCGAGCACAATTCGCGCTGCATCCATCACGTCCCTGCCGACCCCGTCCCCGGGGAGCCAGCCGATTTTGTGCTTTGCCATGTCCTAAACTCCTCGTTTAAACCTTCCTTGTTATTGCGAGCCAACCAGCCGGCGGCGCGCCCCACTCAATTTATTTGCAATAAAAATTAAGGGCAAGTTAACAATTTAAATATGTATCGCCTCGCCAAACGCATTCGCTGCCGCTTCCATCACGGCTTCGGTCAACGTTGGATGCGCGTGTACGGTTTTGATAATGTCATGCGCTGTTGCTTCGGCAGTTTTAGCCAAGACCAATTCCGCAATCAAATCCGTCGCTTCGTTGCCAAGAATATGGGCGCCGAGCAACTCGCCGTATTTTTTATCGAAAATCAATTTGACAAAACCATCCGTCTCCCCGACGGCGATGGATTTGCCAAGCGGCTTGAACGGAAAGCGGCCGACCGCGAGGTCGTATCCCTTCTCTTTCGCTTTCGCTTCCGTCAAACCAACGCTCGCGACTTGCGGCTGGCAGTACGTGCAACCCGGAATCGCATCATAACGCACCGGCGCCGGATTCTTTCCTGCAATCGCCTCCGCACAGCAAATGCCCTCAGCAGAGGCTACATGCGCCAACAAGGGCGCGCCGATCACATCGCCGACGGCGTAAATGCCCGGCACGTTGGTGCGATAAAATTGATCAGATTTGATGAAGGATTTTTCAACCGTAACCCCAACCTCTTCAAGACCCAAATTATCACTGTTGCCGGAAAAACCAATCGCCATCAAAGCCACTTCACCGGAGATTTCTTTTTTGCCGGCCTTGGTGGTTACCGTCACGGTCACGCCGGCCGCCGACGTTTTCACCGATTCCACCTTGGCGTCAGTTTCAATGCCAATGCCGCCTTTCTTAAAACTGGCCGTCAACGACTTCACCACTTCCTCATCCTCGAGTGGAAGGATTTGCGGCATCATTTCGACGATGGTGACTTTGCAACCGAAGGCATTGTAAAAATATCCGAACTCAACACCGATCGGGCCGCCACCGATGATGACCATCGACTTCGGCATCGGATCGAGAATCATCGCTTCCGTGCTGGTGATGATTTTTTTGCGATCCAGTTCGACGCCGGGAATGCTGCGATGCTTGCCGCCGGTGGCAATGATGATATGCTTGGCGCGATACTCGCCAACGGCTTTGCCGTCTTTCGTCACTTCGAGGGTTTTATCTCGACGAAATTTCGCGTGGCCGTCAATATGCTCAATCTTGTTCTTTCTAAACAGAAAAGCCACGCCTTTGCTAATTTGCTCCGCAATCTTGCGGCTGCGCTGAATGATCGGCGTCCATTCAAAGCTGATTTGTTCGGCTTTCAAGCCAAATTCTGGCGCGCGGTGCAGCAAATGATAAACTTCCGCCGAACGCAGCAGCGCCTTGCTCGGAATACAGCCCCAGTTCAAGCACAAACCACCCAGCTTGGCTTTTTCAATCACGCCGACATTCATGCCCAGTTGAGCCGCGCGAATCGCCGCGACGTATCCGCCCGGCCCGCCGCCGACCACGATGAGATCAAACTCTTTCAAATTCAGTTCCTCGTGATATTAAAATTTAATTTGATAATAAACTATTCGTTCGCAAAAACGAAACGCGTTTTCGCTTGCACGGCCTGCGGCGAATTTTTCGCGAGAATATCGCGCACCACCAGCTTCACATGCTCGCGGCCATTTTCGATGAAAATATTATCCCCGCCTTTGCTGGCAGCAACAACGCCGGCGATATACAGATTCGGCACGTTGGTCTCGAAGGTGGCAGGATTAAAACAAATCTTGCGATTTGCCTCGTCGATCATCACGCCGCAGCGCTTCACGAACTCGAAATCCGGATGATAGCCGGTGAGCGCAAACACGAAATCGTTTTCCAAACACTGTTCATTGGCCGCGCCGTTTTGGACAAAGATGGCATCGGCGGTAATACGCGTAACGACCGTATTGAACAGCGCTTTAATGCGGCCTTCTTTAAGGCGATTGATGATATCGGGCCGGAGCCAATATTTGACGCTTTGTCCGATTTCTGCACCACGATGAATCAACGTCACGTCAGCGCCGTGGCGATACAGATCGAGCGCCGCTTCCACTGCGGAACTTTTGCCGCCGATCACCGCGACTTGACGCCGATAAAACGAAAACGGCTCGGTATAATAATGAGAAACTTTCGGGAGCTCTTCTCCGGCAATGTGAAGCAGATTGGGATTATCATAGAATCCGGTTGCGATGACGACATAACGCGCTTGATAATTTTGCCGGGCGCTGACAACTTGAAAAACTCCCTCCCTCCGGCGAATTTGCTCGACGCGTTCATCGAAATGAACACGCAACTGATGGCGTTCGCAAACACCGCGATAATAATTCAACAAATCCTGCCGCGACGGCTTGCTTTCTGTGATAATAAAAGGAACATCGCCAATGGCTAACAACTCCGGCGTCGAAAAAAAACGCACGTTGGTCGGACAGCGAAAAATCGAATACGTCAAACAATTCTTTTCCACAATCAAATGCGACAGCCCGTGCTGTTTAGCTGCGATCGCACACGCCAAACCCACCGGCCCGGCGCCCACAATCAACACGTCGAGTGGCGACTCATGTTCCCATTCACCTGCGGCACGCACAATCTCCAACGCTTCCTTTCACTGGCTTTATCCGCAAACTTTAATATTGCTTCGCTCTTTTCATTTGCCCCATGACCAGTTTCTGGTCCGGCTAATCAAGCCAATATTATAATAAAATCTTCGGCCAATTTCAAGCGCTATTTCTTTTAATTTTTTTCCCTTATGCGATTAAACCACCGGTGCCAATTCTTGCCGCACATGCGGAATCAGCCCGCCATTGCCCATAATACCTGTCATAATTTGGGGCAATCGTTCACCATGATAAATTTTACCGTGATGCGCAATCGTGCCATTCACAAAATCGACTTCGAGCGGCTCGCCGTCTTGCACCGCCGTATAAAATTTCTCATCGCGCACGATGAGAAACGGAATCGCCTCATTTACAAGATTGCGCTTGTGAATGTACGCAAAACTCTTCGCGATGATCGCCTGCACGCCGGCGCCTTTCAACGCCCACGCCGCGTGTTCGCGCGAGCTGCCGCACCCCCAGCCTTCACCCGCCACAATAATGCTCTCGCCCGCTTGCACGCGCTGCAAAAAATCCGGACGGAAATGATAAAATGCCTTTGCGCCGATTTCTTGCATATCCGAAAGGTGACAAAATTCACCGGCGATGATTGCGTCGGTATCAACGTTATCGCCAAAGGTTTGCGCCCGCCCTTTGAGCAAAACGTGTTGGAGCTTGCCATTGCGCTGCGCCTTCCGCGTCGCATGAGTTGAACGATCTGGAGACGGTTGCGAAATCACGGCTGCCGGCAAACCGGATTTGGGTGCGACGAGCCGCCGCCATTTTTCTTGATCGACTTGCGCTAGCAACGGGCGCGGATCCGTGACTTGCATATTAAATGAAGAGGCCGCCACCGTTGCGGCTGACGCCAGCCAGGCGATGCTGCCTTTGCCCATGCGGTTGTGAAAATTGCGATTTTGTGACGAGAGCCAAATCTCATTCGGCAACGCGCGATCGCTCGCAATGCCGAGACACATGCTGCATCCTGGTTCGTTAATGCGATAACCGGCGCGTTTATAAATTTCCAGCAATCCAGCTTTCTGCAGATTTTCGGCGATCTCCAAACTGCCCGGCACGACGATGCGATAATCAGGCGAGATTGCGTCCGGCTTCAGGCCGGCACGAAACCCGGCGTCCAAAACCAGCGCGCCAAGAATAAGTTCTTCCTCCGTCGTCGTGCAGGCGCCGATGAAACAGCCGTTCAATTTTTGCCCGAGGGTTTCCTGCACGGGAAAAACATTGTCCGGTGAAAACGGTTTCGCCACTTGCGGGACGAGGCCATTGAGATCGATGCGAAAAGTTTCCAAATACTTGGCGTCTGCATCGGCGGCAAACCACCATCCTCCCTGCCGAAATTCGGAAGCGCGGCGTTGTTGCATCGTCCGTTGCACGTGCCCATCCGCCGGAAAAATTCCATTTAGGCCGCCAAACTCCGCTGTCATGTTCGCTATGGTAAAACGAAAATCGGTGGAAAAATCTTCAAGATGATCGCCGGTAAATTCGACCGTGCGCTCCATAGCCACCGTGTTGCGGCCAAGCTGGCCCAGGGTTTTGAGAATCACGTCCTTGCCGGTTAAGCCAAACGGCAAGCGTCCCGCATAATGCACACGAATCGCCTCTGGCACCTGAATCCACGAGCGGCCAAGCACCATCGCAATCGCGATATCCGCGCCGCCGAGACCAATGGCGACCGCCGCCATGCCGCCGTGTGAGCTGGTGTGGGAATCCGCGCCAAGGACGATTTCCCCCGGGCGCACGAGCTGCCGGAAAAACTCAGTGTGCATAATGGTTTGATTGGCATCGAAAAAGTATTTGATTCCCGCTTCTTTCGCAAAGTGGCGCGAAAGCTGCACAAGTTTCTGCGTACGGCTATCATTGGCGAGTGTCGTACGATCAACGGTGTGATCCAAGGCAAGATAAAAACGATCTTTATCAAATAGCGGCGGACGCCCCAACGCCTCATAAGTGAGATTCATTCCATTCCACGCCAGCTCACTGGCAATCGTCCAATCGACTCGAATCGTAATGATGTCGCCGGCTTTGACATGATCTACCGGCCAATCGAGGGCATGGTGAAATAGAATTTTCTCCGTGAGGGTCATCCCGGCCATAGCTACTCTCTCCTAATTAGTTTATCTCTGTTTAATCGCAACGCGGCATTAGCCGCAGCAGACGCAGTACAAATTCTACAGCTTCGTATAAAATAATAATTTTCTGATTGTCCACAAGGACTTTTTTAACGACGACTAAACGAGGGCACCGATTTCGTGGAGGGATGAGATAACTGCGGTTGCAAAAATTGGAACGTCATCTAAACGTGTGGGCAAGGCAGGAATCGAACCTACGCAAGGCTTAAAACCCGCGTGATTTACAGTCACGCCCGTGTCCATAACGGTATACTTACCCGAGGCAAAAAAGTAGGATAGCAAATTTGAAGTTGCGAATTTGCAATTTTAAATTTACAATAATACTCGTACGGACGGTGGGACTCGAACCCACAAGGTTTTGAGGCCGCCAGTCTCTCGAACTGGCGTGTCTTCCAGTTTCGCCACGTCCGCGATAGTGCAGGCGAGAGGATTCGAACCTCCACGGCTGTTAAGAGCCACCAGCTCCTGAGGCTGGCGCGTCTACCAGTTTCGCCACGCCTGCATAAATGGCTTAGCCCAACAGCACTGTTGAGCCTAAAATTGCAAAAGAATGCACTGACCTGGAACACGAGCTTCCATCCTTGCAAATCAATGCAGAGTCGCCGTGCTTTTTGACTTTCCCCTTTTCGATATTGTGTTTGCTTTAAAATAGCGAAGGATCTTCGCTGCGGGCGAGAAAAGGAGGAAAGACTATAGGCGCAATAGCAGCCCGTAAAGATAGGAGTCGAGTTTCATCATCATAAAATCCATTTTTAAAATTTGCTTATTGAACGCACCGCGCGCTGGCGGAGTTCCAAAGACTTTATTGGGATTTGCGAAAATTTAGCAACATCTGAAGACGGGTGAGTTCACGATCATACTCAGTCTCCCCCATTTGGGCGCGGAGCGTTGCCGCATTTTCACGGAAAAAAGTGATATTCTTTTCTAACTGTTCCGCTTGGGTCGTGCTGTCGCTGGACGCCACCAGCGCACGGCCGAGCGCAACTATGGCCAGGGCGCGCGACGACGAATCAGGGTTGGATTTGAGAAAATCGCGCCAAATTTTCTCACGTTTGTTCAAATCTGCGGTTTGCTGTGCGCGCTGCAGCGCTTGGTTAAAAGGCGTATCGAGAAGATTCCCCGCCGGCTGCATGGCTGTTGACGAAACCCCCGTCCGACCGGGGCTCGCAACTTTTTTTGCCCGCGACTCGGCTGATTGCGCTAATTGATCGTCGGCAGTTTTTGCCGCTTTCATAGCCGCCGGCGTTTCGGCGCGATAAAGCACTTCTTTTTCTAATGGGGCTGCCGGTTGATCTTTGGTTTTTGATGACGTAGCCGCCAAAGATTGCGTTTGTTCCAATTTGGGCGCGACAATATCGGTCTCAGCGGCTTGCGGTTGTGCTTCCGAGAGCGCAACGGGTTTCGGTTCCTCTGTTTTAAGTTCAATACCACCGCTCAAAGCTTGGCCCGCTCCAGCGGCGGCAAGCAAAGTATCCTGTGGCAAAACGATTCTTTCGTCAGCGGGTTGTTGAGCCACACGCCGGCGACCGGGAGATTCTTGCGTAGGCGCTTCGGCTGTAGGCGCAGGCTTAGAAGCAAGTGTTTTCTCCAACATCTTTTCTTCTGGCGCCGATTGTGTCTCAACTCGCTGCGGTTCCGGCGCGGAAGCCGTCATCATCGCCGTTTCCGGCTTTTCAAGCAATCCGCGAATCACGAAGAAACAGAACGTTGCCGCTGCTGCTAATGGCAAAACATATTTCCCGGAGCCGCGCAAAAATTTTTGTAACGCCGGAGTCAAATGAAGCACAGCTTGTTGGGGAGCCGGTGCGCTAACAGACGTGCGCTTGCCTGCAGATTTCAAACGCGGCAATTTCGGCAACAGCAGCAAACGCCGTTTTTCCGAAGCTTTCACTTTTTCCATTACGCGCTGCGGCAATGCTTGCCAATACGCCTCTGGCGGCATTTCGAGTTGCGCATCTAAATCGCGCTGTGCCGTTTCGATCTGGCGCAACTGCGCGAGCGTCGCCGTGCAATCCGCGCAGCTCGCGAGATGCGATTCCATCACGGCGCGCAGATCGGGCTGCAGCTCGCCGTCGAGAAATTCGTGCATATACTGGGCAGCGGCAATGCAGTCGAAGCTTTTGGATTTATCTAGTGACATGCAAACTTTCATTTAGCAAATCATTCCGTCGGCGACGTCTTGGGGGGAATGATGCTTGCAGCCTTTTTCGTTGATTGTTTTTCCATCCATTGGAAACAGTCGCGCCGAACTAAAAACCTCACCGTTTCGACGCAACACGAGTTTCTTCCAAATGCGGCCGCAACCACGCCCGCAATTTTTCTCTCGCGCGCGCCAATCGCGACATCACGGTGCCGATTTCAATACCGAGATGCTCGCTCAATTCCTGATAACTCATGTCCTCGCGCGTGCGCAGGAGCAAAACCACTTTCTGTTCCGCGGGCAAGCGTTCTATCGCGCTCTCCAGTGCTTCCAACATTTCGCCGCGCTCCGCTTTTTCATCGGGATTATCCCTCACCGGCGCGGCCGGAAAAATTTCTTCTGTGCTCAACCCGCTGAAGTTCGATTGCCGGCTCCGGCGCTGAATGAACGTAATCGCCAGATTCACCGCAATCCGATGCAGCCACGGATAAAAGGGCCGGCGGCGATCAAACTCTTTCAAATGTTGATAAGCGCGCACAAAGGCTTCCTGCATCAAATCATCCGTGTCCTCATGCTGGCGCGCGAGCCGTCGCAAAGCCACGTACAGCGGGCGCTGGTACTTTGCCACCAATGAGGCAAAGGCCTCTTTTTCACCGCGCAGCGTCGCGTCAATCCACGCCCGATCTTCAGCTTGCGTCGCCGCCATCGGCTCGGCTGGCGCGGGGTCGCGTCCGTTGTCAGATTGTGAGCGCATCAGGTACTATCTCGGGCCTGCGGCCGTCATTATATTTTACTAATTTGCGGAAAAAATATTCCATCAAAATATAACAATCTCACCGATAAAAATCAATCCATTGAATCGAAGCCTGTCGCGCGCCGCTTTGCAAAAAATCTGCCGGCGCTTCGACTTCGATATAACCCTCCCGCAATGGAATTGCGCCGCGCGATTTCACGCGAATTTGCATCCAGAACGGACTGCTTGAAGAAATGACTTGCGGGTTGGCGGGCTTCTCCCCTGCCCGACTTAGGTTCTGGCGAATGTCATGCTTGTCTGAACTCGTCATCGAAGCCGTCACCACAGTTTCATGATAAGCAAAGCGCAACTCTTCCAAACCTCGAAGATGAAATCGCAGCAAGATTTTTTCAGGTGCGTTTGGCGCCGTAATCTCGAACGCGGCCTGGCCGATCCCTTGCGGGCTGAAAATCTCAATCACGGCGCCATCGGCTTCGACTGCAACTTTGAGGCGCGCCTCCGCATTGTGAGAGATAACTCGAATCATTGTTGGGTCGCGAGGCGAAAATTCACATCCTGCCAAACTCAGCAGCATGGCCATGCTGGGCCATAAACGCCTTCGTGTGACATTGAAACACATTTCTCAACGAATTTCCGTTTATTTTTTCTCGCCTTCGATAATGATATTGCCAAAAGACTGGCTGCCGAGGGTCAAGCCGATTTTATGCGTGCCGCTCACAGCCACTTTCTGTCCTTCAAAAAATGTGCGGCCGGCAGGCTTAACCCAGACCGCGCCGCTGCCGTCATCAATTTTGGCGATGCCGATGGAAAGAATGGGAATCGAATAAGTTTGCGTCACTTTCCCTTTGACCGTCACATATTTCTCGTTGTACTTATCCGGATTGGTAATCAGCTCGCCAATTTTGACGCGTGAACCGGCACAACCGGCAACGAGAATCAGCAGGCCGCACAATAAATTTTTTTTCACCAACCTTGGGTTAAACATGTCCATTCTCCTTTCCGAAAATAATTTTGCATTTTTCCAAGAGTGCCAATCGGCTTGCTGTCATTACCGCGCATCGAGCACCAACTTGATGCGGATTTCTCCCGCTTCCACCGCGGCTTCGGTATCCGCATCCAAAAGATAGACGCGCGGTTCTTCAATACCGTTGTTAAGAACCAGACGATCTTTGATGGCTGTGGCGCGGCGTTGCGCTAACGAGCGCAGCTCATCCACGGAAACTTGATGCGCCGTCACCAGTTGGCGAAAAGCTGCCGCCACCGCAATACCTTCGCGCTCCACGCGGTTTATTTTTTTTCCTGCTTCATCCTTTTCCGGCGCCAGCAGCAGAGCGTCCTCATTAAATTTTTCGCGATACATGATAAAAAGCTTCGCTTGCTCGGCCTTGCTCCACGCCGCATCGGCTTCGCTGTTATTCGGCCGCAGTTGCGTTACGATGGCGCGATGTGCCAGCGACTCGCGATCAATGGCGAGAGCGGCCGCGCCACGAATATCCAGCTTCAACCCCGGCCGTTCAGCCAAAGCGCGGGCGAGACTATCGAGCTTCGCGCTTTGCGCCACGGTAAGTGTATCTGCCCCCGGTGCGAAGCTCACATATTCCATATCATCGCCACCGCCGCCAAACAGATTTCCCAGCAGGCGAAATGGCGATGTCACCGCCTTCACAAATAAATTGACCAAGGCTTTGATGACGATCGGCATGAGACTGAATTGCGGATCATCCAGGCTGCCTTTGACGGGAATATCGAGATCGATCACACCATGGGAATCCTTCAGCAACGCGATGCCGAGACGAACCGGCAAACTCGTGGCGTCGGGACTCTCCACCTTTTCGCCCAATGTGAGCTGGTCGATCACGATGCGATTTTCCGCGGTCAGATATCGCTGCGCTAAAACATAATGCAAATTCAGCATCAGCTTGCCCTTGTCGATTTTGTAGCCGGCAAATTTTCCGAAATACGGCGTGAACGTCGTCAGCTCGATATTTTGGAAATTCATTGCGATGTCGGTATAGGCCTGTTCGCTCAAGGGGTTGATCTGACCGCTGATCGTCACCGGCGCATATTTGTCGACCTTGCCTTTGAGATCCACCTCGGCGCGCGCGAGCTGTTCGGATGACAAGCCCTTGATCGCCCCGTTCAATTCGAGAATGCTGACGATGAAGTTGGGTGAAAGCGACAAATCCGAAAAGTGCATTTCGCCATCCACAATACGAACTTGGCCGATGCGCGCCGGCGTCACTGGCTCCAAGCTGTCCGCGGCGGCACTATCTGCCGCGGCGATGAGAATATTTTGAATGTTCGTGATGCGATCAGGGCCAATGATGGCGCGCAAGAATGGACGACGCGCCACAATCTCAGCAATGTCCAGCGACACCGGCGCCTCGCGGTATTTAATGCGTTTCAAATCGAGTCGCGCCCAGCGCACAAAATCTTCTTCGAGGTGGCGATCAACCGCACGCATTTTTTCAAGCCACATGTCGCCGGCAAAATCCATCGTCGCTATATCGCCGTGCAGTGCATAATTAGAATGGCCCGCGAGTGAAATCGTTCCAGATTTTAAATCGAGTTTGGCAAAACTGTTCATATACGGCTGAAACGGCAGTAAGTCCACCTGCTCAATGCTGATCTGCAGCGACGCTGCCAGCGGTTCCGGAACGTAGCTCCCGGCCAATTTCACCTTTCCACTGCCATTCACGCCAAATTGCAGATCGAGCTGCGCGGTGCCGGGTTTGCCGTACGCGTAATTTTCCAGCGTCATTTGCAGCGGCGCCAATTCGAGTTGCGCGAAAGGCGCGGTCGTACGATCTTCAAAGTGCAACGCATAATCGGCCAAATGCAGCCGCTTGATCACAACCTGCCACAGCGCGCTGGCAGTGTCTGCCGGCGCGCGCGGATCAATCTTGGGATCGAACAGCGTGCTCAACGTCAGCGTGCTATCTTTTTGATAAATGCCGGTGAGTTTGCCCTCGCGACTCTGCATGTCGGCAATCACCACTGAACTTTTTTTCAGGTCAACCTCCAGGCCGCTAAGGCTGAGCGTGGGAATGGTGATCGCTTCCGTGCTATCGCGCCGGTCGACAAGCGCGAAGCCGTGCACCGCGCCGCTGCCGTTGTGGACGAGGAAGGCGCCCGGGTCATTGGCAAAATCCAGCTCGTAATCCGCCTGAAATTCCACCTCCCCATTGGTTACTTCGTAAAAAACTTGATCCTGCAAATATTCCCAAATGGTACGCGCCTTAAATCCACGCAGCGCCAGATTGCCCGTGGAACGCAAAGGCACCACGCTGATGTCGCCGCGCCAATGCAAGCTCTCGCCCTTCTCGGTCATTGCCTCGAATTGATACGCGCCCGCTTCATTCTGGCGCGTGGTAAAATCATGCAACGCCAGATTGAGCGAATCGAGCCGGCTCACAAACGGCGTGGTACGCTGGCGATCTTCATAAACCAATTCGCCGTGTTGAATCAGGAGGTGAGCAATCATCACCGGCGTTGGCGGCTCGTCCGGCGTCGAAGCAGTCTCCTCCGACGTTGGCGTGATATCTTGAAAATTGACCGAGCCATCTTCGCGCACCAAAGCCCGTACGTAAGGCGCGACAAGTCGAAATTCGGAAAAGGTGTAGGCTTGATGCCACAACGAGCTGATCTCAAAATTTACATAAAGCTCCGCAAAAGTGAGCAAGCGCTCACCGTCGCGGTCAGGCAGCATAAAATCTCGCAGCGTCACCGAGAGGGCAAACGGATTGGTTGAGACGGCGCCGAGCGTCACCGTCCGTCCGGTTTCTTGGAAAATCGTCGCAACGAGCTTGGACTGCAACAGTTTCGGCAGCGCCCAAAACCCCAATGCCGCATAAAGCAGCACCAGAACTGAGAAAATTATGGCAACCTTTTTCATTTTTGCTTTTTCTTGAGGCGAAAATTCATCTTACCCGCGATTTGCATTTTTGTTAATAAAAGCCTCCAAACTTTTTCCGGCTTCGCTTCTTATGCGGGCTTGCACCGACGGCATCCAACCGAACAGCACACCTTTGATTCCCAATGCCAT
Organism: bacterium; assembly: GCA_022072515.1. Classification (GTDB taxonomy): domain Bacteria; phylum Zhuqueibacterota; class Zhuqueibacteria; order Zhuqueibacterales; family Zhuqueibacteraceae; genus Zhuqueibacter. The sequence continues at coordinate 14,077 of JAJVHT010000071.1, read as the reverse complement.
GCGCGTCCATTTCCAAAAATCGAAAGCATCCAGATGGGCGATGATTTTGCCGCGCGCAAATCGAAAGGAAGCATCGATCTGATTGTGAACTTTTCTGCCGGTTTGGGAAAAAGTATATTTTGCCTCCCAATGCGCTTTGCCATTTTGCTCATCGGCATGAATGCCGGTGACGGTTATTTCCAAATCCTTGCCGCGTTCGCAAAGCATGCGCCACATCGCTTTGGCCCTTGTTCCTTTCAAACCGGGAAAAACCGGATCAGAGAATTCCGCCTCTTCATGATAGCATTCCGCCATCCCCCGCGCATCGCGCTTTCCGAAGCACGTATAAAATTTTTGAATGAGTTCCTCGTTCGGGTGCATAATGAGATTTCCACGTCATGGATGTTGTCTAAGCGTTTCCAGGAGCTTGCGCGCGTCCGCATCATTCGGCGCGAGCGCGACAAGTTTTTGCGCCCAATCTACAGCGGCGCGAAGATCTTGACCCTGCCGGTTGTATTCAATCAGCCCAATAAGCAAATCCCGATCTTTGGGATGCCGCCGGTTAGCATCTTGCAAAATTTTTATCGCACGCTTGTTGTCACCATTTTCGTGGAGCGCCACCGCATAAACGTAAGCGTAGCGTGGTTCTTCCGGCCGCAATTGTGTGGCTTGGGCCAAAGCCGCCAGCGCCTCACTCATACGCTGCTGCCGGACGAGTGACAAACCCAACGCATGATAAACGTCGGCATGATTGAAACCGACCTGCAAAGCGGTGCGCAATGTTTTTTCTGCTTCGCTTTCGCGATTTTGCGTCCGATACAAATCAGCCAGATTGATGTATGCCGGAATGAAAGTAGGTTGCAGCCGAATCGCCGTGCGATAGGCGTTTTCGGCGTCGTGAAAGTTTCCGAGTTGCAAATCGAGTATTCCGAGATTGAGATGCGCCTCGGCGCGGTCCGCATTGCCCAATTGGGATTCGCGGTATTCGGCAACCGCGCGCTCAAAAGTTGCGCGCTGTTCTGCAGAAAAATATTCCACGGGCACACCGGCGAGAATGGGAAGAACTTCCAGACGCACGCTGCGGATTGGATCATTCAACAATTGCAGGCCCAACGCTAAACGTGCCTGCGGCTCAAATTGCGCCAACACTGTGGCTGCTGCACGCCGCACCAACGGCTCACTATCGCTGACGGCTTGTTCAACAAGTTGACGCGATTCCGCCCCGCCAGTTGCTTGTAGTAGACTCAAGGCCGTCGCACGAACGATGCCCGGCATTTTTGTATTCGTCACCGTTTGCCAAAGCTGATTCAACGCCCCGGGCTGAGCGGTGCGTCCCGCATAAAGCGCTTCGCCATAATGCCATTCGTTGTGGCGATTCGGACCGTACCATTTTGTCACGACCTCTGTCGCCCATTGGGCGGAACGCCCTTGGTGGCAATCCGTGCAGGCATTGGGCGTCTGCAATTTTACCGAAAGATCGGGACGCGGCACGCGAAAGCTGTGATCCCGCCGCCCGTCGATCACCATGTATTTGCGTTCGGCCATGTGACATGACACGCATTGCGCGGCTGCGGTTTCGACATTGTGAAAATGGTGCGCCATCGAATCGTATTTGCTCGGCAAATGGCACTGTGTGCAAATCGCATTGCCCGACAGACGCAATTTCAAACTGTGCGGCTCGTGGCAATTCGAACACGTGACCCCGGCTGCATACATTTTGCTCTGCAGAAACGAGCCGTACTCATAAACTTCTTCGACCTCCATGGTCTGCCCGTCGGCATGATAAACCCCCTCGTCCAACAAAGCGACACGATGTGTTGCCGCAAGCGGTTTGCCGTATTGATACTCGCTCCAACTCTGGGCGCGCCGCGAATGGCAACACGCACATGTTTCAAGCTCATGGTGAGATGATAACGGCTTCGTACGCCGTGCCACAGTTTGCCCCGGCTCGAAAGTCCAGGTTCCTCCCGAAGTATCTCTGAGTGAAAACACTAACCCGACCTCGGGCTTCGCACTGCGGGCATTTTCAACGTGGCGGGAGCCAGGCCCGTGACAGGCTTCGCAGGAAACGTTTATTTCCGACCAACTGGTGGCAAACCGATCGTCATGCAGCGAATAATTTTTTTGCAAATTTGTCGAATGACACTCGGCGCACATGAAATTCCAATTTTGGTACGGCCCCGTCCAGTGCAGCATATCTGTAGAATCGATCGCCTCGTTGGGATAAAGATGAAACCAGCGCTGGCCTCCCTCCGCAGCAGGGCGCGCATCCCAACAAATACTCAAAGCTTGATAGCGTCCGCCGGTAAATTCGACAAGATATTGTTGGAGTGGATAAACGCCAAACGTATACGCGATTTTGTACTCGTGCAGCCTGCCATCCGGCCCATCGGTGCGCACGAAATAATGATTTCGGTTTTTGAAAAAAGTAGTCGTCAGGCCATTTTTTTTATAGGCGGCATTATTGAAATCGCCGAGCACCGTCGTGCTGTCGGCAACTTTCATGGCGAGTTCATGATGCGATCCCCGCCAGCGTGCCGCTTCCGTTTGATGGCACCCGGCACAAACTTCTTCACCCACAAAAGTTGCCGCCGGCACCGCGCGATTTTGGTCCGGCTCCGATTTCCGTTCGCAGGCAACGAGCCCCACCAAGACAAATACTCCCGCGATCCCATGCAAAGTTCGTTTCGGCACAAAAATATTCATTGTCGTCAAGTGGATGAAAGCATGAACGAGCTTCCACGGATAGGAATCGCTTCGCGGAGTATTTGTCTTGTTATGCTGGCAGATTCTTTTTAACCAGCGTCCTGCTAAAATCAAGTTTTGGAATCATCTTTAAATTTCGACAGCGCGCTGGTGAAAGCGCCTTTCAGCTCTTTCCAGCTTTTTTCGACGCCTTCTTTGATATCGTCCCACGCGTCATCGCCCGACTCCTGCAGCATTTGGAACTTGCTCTGCGCCGCTTCTCTTTTGACGCGCAAATCCTCGAGCTGTTTCTGCAATTCGTCCTTGGCCTCGGCCTTGGCTAAATGGGCTTTTAATTTCAATTCGTCGATTTCCGTGTCCCATTCTTGCAGTTGTTCGGCCAGCCTTTGCAAATACGATTTTTTGTTCTCCATAAATACGGCTCCTTTCTGGGATACTGGGTTACTGACTCTGCTTACGCATTTCCTCCAACTCGTCAATCTTGGCTTTGGCAAAGCGCCCGAAATCACTTTCGGAGCCTTGTTCCTTGACGATTTGTTGAAACAGTTGCCGTGCCCGCTCATAATTTTTTAAACGCAGGTAGCACAAACCGGACTCGTATAACGCCGTGACATCCCACGGTAACTTTGTCGGCTTCGAAAAAAATTTGACACGCAGCAACTCGGCAATGGCTTGCTCGAATTTGCCGGCATTGAAATAACTTTTGCCAATATAATATTGAATCTCTGGCTCGGTTTCCGCATCGGCAAAAGGTTTGAGGGCGCGAAAGTGGGTGATGGCATCATCGAATTGAGACAAATTCATCAAAAAAACCCCAATCTTGATGCGCAAGTTGAATGCCATCTCGTCATCCGGAAACTGCGCCAAATAATGGCGACACAGGCCAATGGCGCGATCGTACAATCCGAGGCGATCATACACGTTGATCAAATAGCGCGTTGCCAAACGATAATTGTTGTCGAACGCGGAATCTTGCACGACTTTCGAAAAAGCCGTGATGGCGTTATCCCACTGCTGCTGAGATTGATAAAAATCACCGAGACCGATATAAAATGTCGGCAGGAACGGATGATTCGGATAGCGTCGCGGAATTTCAGTGAGCACGTCGAGTGCTTCATCGAATTTGTTTTGTATGATCAGCGCTTTGCCGAGACCATAGTCGCCGTAAATAGCTGACGGGGTGTTGCGATAATCGCCGCTCACTTTTTTAAATATTTTTTCTGCTTCTGGAAAATTTTTTTGGGTAACGGCTAGCTCGCCGGCAGCGTATTGCAGTTCCGCCAAATTCATTTTATCATCGGGGAAACGCATTTTGAAAATTTTAATTTCACTTTCTGCGAGGCTAGCTTGGTTCGTTTTATAAAGGCAGAGAATCGCGCCTTTGCGGCTGCGGACTTCCCATTTGGCCGCCGGCGCTTTTTCGAGGGTTGGCGCTTCTTTTACCAACTCCAGATACAACGTGCGCGCGCCGGCATAATCTTCGGCCTCATATCGCATGTCCGCCAGGTTGATTTTCGCCTCACCCGCTTCCGGTGATTCCGGAAAACGCTGGAGGCATTCCTCATAATAACTGTTGGCGAGCTGATGGGCGCCGACCTGCTTCGTCAAGCGCGCCGCGTGCAGCAAAACGGCGGGCGCTTCCGGCGCTTGCGGATGCGTTTGCAAAAATCGCAGATAAGAGCGAATCGCGACGGGATAAGCGGCCGCAGCTTCTGCTACGCGGGCGCGGTCAAGATCCGAACCATTTTGTCCAAGGGCCTCACCGTCGGTATACGGGCGGTTGGTCTTCTGCCCTCCACCTTCGCCCGTCGGCATCGCTTGCAAGGCTTCACGATAACGATTGGCCGCCATCAACAACCGCACTCGCAGCAGCGCCGCCGAGTCGACCAGCGCACTGTAAAAATAGCGTTTTTGTAGCGTCTTGAGCTGATCCAGCGCCAAATCAAAATTTTTGCGTTGGATCAACCATTTTGCCAGCATAAACTGGCCCAGAGCGCTATTGGGATCCTTGACCGGCGAATTTTGTAATTGTGCCATCTGGCGCACCGCATTGGCAGAATCGCCGCGCTGCCAATACCAATCGGCCAATTCGAGCTGCGCCAAATTGCGCCACGGCGATTTGTCTTGGCCGGCAAAATTTTGCAATGTCGAAATGAGGCGTGAATTTTCCAACGAATCAATTTCCGCCAGCAGCAGTTTGCGTGATGGCGAAGAGGTTGCCAAAGCAGCGGCTTGCAGTTGCTTGCGTGTTTGCGCCGCCCACACGCGGAGATAATCGAGATTGGCGTCATCGCCGTATAAAGCCAAAATTGAATCGGCGCGCGCCAACATCGGCGGCAGGTGCGGAACCGCACTGGCGCTTCCAAAAATTGTATTCATCGGGGGAAACATGAGCCGCGCCAAGAGCACACCGGCGCGCTTTGCCAAATCTTGCGTTTCCGTCGAATCGGCTTTTTGCGCAAGGTAATTCAGGCTGATTTTGGCGCTGTCGAACCAAGCCGACTTCCAGCGCTCACTTTCCTGTGGCGGGTTATCAGTTGCTTGATGGCGCAGGAGTTCTTGCTCACCGAGCTGGAAATAACAACTTCCCAACAGCAACAAAGCCTCGTGCCAGGCGCGGCTGTTATCCTGTTGCTGCAAAACTTGCTTGCAATAACTCACCGCTTGCGGAAATTCGCGCCGCTCGAAATGCAACTTGGCGAATTGCACGGCCAGCTCGTTGGGCGTAAAAGTATTATTGGCGTTGCGGCTTTGCGCCAAAATGAGCTGCGTCAATTTAGCCATGCTTTCCGGCGTGTCGTTCGGCTCAAATTCTTCCAGCCGGCGCAGGCGATTTTGCACACCGGCAAAATGCTCGCTGGCCGGATAAAATTTCAACAAGCGCTGCCATTCCGCCCGCGCCAAACGTTTTTCGCCGATTTTCTCGTAGGTATCCGCAACGGCCCATTGCACGTCATCCACCAGCGGGCTTTCCGGAAACTTTTCCAGCAGCTCTTGATAAAGCCGCAGCGCGACGGGATAATCGTTGAGGCCGTCGCGTTGAATATCCGCTTCGAGCAGCGCCAGGCGATCGCGAAATTGGCCGTCCGGATACTCGTGGCGATACGCCCGGCAAAACGCCAGCGCCTCGTTATATTTTTGTTGGCGTGATGACACGACCGCCGCGCGCCAGAAACTGCGCTGGCGGCGATATTGCGGATGCACACGGCTGCTGTCACTTCTCGATTCGAAGGCGCGCGGCAGCAAGGTCACCTGACGATAGGCGTCGAGAGCATTCGCCGCGTTCTTTAAATTTTCTTGCACAAAACCAATCGTGTACAGATAAATGAGATGATGCACCGAATCCGGAGCGGAACGATCGAATTTTGACAACGCTTCCAGCGCCCGATTGTAGTCCTGCATTTCAGTCAGGATTTCAACACGCCGCAACACCAGTGCATTTTTAGCGCCGCTATTGGTCGCTTGGTTTTCGGCTTTATCCAGCAGACTAATGGCGCCATTCCAATCGCCGCGGGCGTCGGATAATTCCGCCAAGCGCGCAAAGGCTTGGCTGGTCCATTCGTTGGTCCCGGATAGCGTCACCCCCGGGCGGGCTTTGCCGGCAGGCAGTTTCTTGCTGTCTTCCGTTGGCGCGAAGCGCGTGACCAAATCCCGATAGCTCGTTTCGGCGAGTTGGAATTGGCCAAGTTGTTCCTGCAAGCGCGCGCGGATGTAATACGCTTGCGGCGTCAAATCATTTTGTGGAAAGCTGCGCAGCAGGCGCTCAGCTTCGTCCAAAGCGCGTTGGGAGTCACCGCCATTTTCGAATGATTGCACGAGCAAAAGATGGCCAGGCAAACGATAATCGCTGCTGGAATAATCTTCCAACAATTTATATAACATCACACGCGCTTTCTCTACATCACCGGCGCGCAGCCACAACTCGGCGCCGCGATATTGCGCCTCTGGCGCGCGGTTGCTTTGAGGATGCAGCAAGACAAAACGCTGATACGTGAGTGCTGCGCTCGGCAAATCATTTTCTTTGGCAAAACATTCGGCAAGGCGCAGGCGCGCCGACTCAATAGCGGGATGGGCGGGGTAGCGAACCTCAAGGGTCTCAAAAGCCTCACGGCTGGCGGCGAATTTTTTCAGCGCAAAATTCGCTTCGCCGGTCAAGCGCCACGCCTCGGCAGCTTGCTGCGCATCGGGATAGCGTTGCATGAACAGGCGCAATTGCGAAATACTGAGATCGTAGTAGCCGTCGTTAAACAGTTTTTGCGCGTACAGAAAATCGTCGTTGGCGGGCGTGTTTTGCGGGAAAACCAAACGGCAAAAGGCAAACAACAAAAAGCAAGTAAGCGCGGTTGTGAGGTTGCGGCGCTTCCCTGCGCCGTTGCGGTACATTTCCATTTGACACCAATTTTAAGATTGCTCCAGGTTAACTTGTGTTAAAAAGATACACCAGATTCCGCCAAAAGTCAAGCTTCGTGTTCTAAGGCGGGTGGTAAAATGAAAAAGCCGGCGTGAGCATAGAACGCCGGCTTTTTGCAACTGGCGGGAAAAATGCGAGGCATGATTATTCTTCGTCTGTTTCGCTTTCCTGTTTCAGCAGCTTGCCTTCTGGATCAAAAACCAGCTCGTATCTTTTGAGTGCGCCATTTTCTTTTACATCGACCTTCACTTCGTAAGCCATGTGTTCGCCTTTCGTCACCTTTTCGGCGACTTTGATTTCCGCCGCTTTGTATTTATTGGTAATGGCATCGTGCACGGCCTGCGGCAGGTTAACCGCCTCGATGGTTTCTTCCACTTCTACTAACTCGCCGCTGCTGGCATACGCCACGTCTATGGATTTGCCTTCGTGGGTAAACGAGATTTCATAAATCTTCTTGCTGCCTTCTTGCTCTTCGGCATAGCCGCGCACCTCGGCATTGGGATAGGCTTTGGCAAAAGCCTGCAACACTGGCGGCGGAACTTCTTTTTCGGTAACCTTTCGTTCGTATGCTTCCGAACTGCAAGCCTGCAAGCTCAGAATCAAAAGAACAAGGAACATGCCTGCACAAAATTTCTTCATTGTTTTGCTCCACAGATTATCAGGTCAGTTGCCAATCTCGCATGACGCGAAGTTGATTTTTCACGCCGCAAAGATACAAAAGCAAGCTGAAGTGAAGCTGAAAACATCGCATCCCATTGTGGCGAGCATTTTTAAAAATTCATCACTACACCGAGACGATTGCCGATAAAGTAGGGTTGCACGGCGCAGTTTACCGGCGCTTCGTGCTGCTTGCGCACCAACGTGCTGCTCACCCAATAACCGAGCGCGCCGCCGACCATCGTGTCCGAAGCCCAATGATTGCGTGAAGTCATTCTTTGCAACGCGACCGACACCGCGAACGTGTAAGCGGGAATTTCCACATACCAATGATCGTATTGCTTCGCGATCACCGTCATCAGCGCAAACACGCTGCTCACGTGTCCCGAGGGCATGGACTTGAAATCTTCCGACTGATCGAACCTGAAGAGATTGAAATCATGGGGACCGTGATCCGTATATGGCCGCGCACGGCCAAAAACGCCTTTACTCCACGCCGTGAATAGTTGCGTTAACACCACCGATTCCGCAAGCAACCGCGAGGTTTGCAAAAGTTTTTTATCACGCAGCACGAGGCCGCCGGCCAAAGTGGTCGCCGTTAATCCCAACGCAAAATTGGCGGGTTTGATATCATCGTAAATTTGGCCGAGCTTGGCCAGCTCTTTGAGGGGCTGCGAAGAAAACTCATAGCCTTCGAGCGCCAGCTCTTCGTCGATCTTGTCATCGGCGCGCAGAATAAGCCCCGTCGTCACAGCGGAGAAGGCCAGCAACTCCAAACCGCCTTTGGTGGTCAAGCGTGATGGCGAAGTGACAACATACGCAACGTCGCTGCCGACGGTTTTGATCGCGCACACCAAGAAGTTGGATCGACGTGCATTCGTGGGCGCTTGCGCGAAACTTTTACTTTGAGAAATGATCACCAACAGTCCGGCTAAAACATAAGCATTGGTCTTCCGCATCAATGGCCTCGAAAAAATGAATGAAAAATGCAATAATTCATACAACTGCAATCGGGTTATGAAAGATAAGCCGGATTCCCTCCAAAGTCAAGTTTCGTTTTAGTCCTCAGGGTGGTGGTCATGCAGCAGCGCCGGCGATAATCCAGCGCTGGTGTAGAAACGTACGCGAAATTTTGTTGCCGCTATTTCGTTTTTAAAACCTTGCCGTTGAGGGCGAAAGCGATTTCGCTTCTGGCTAAGCGGCGCTTACGGATTTTCGTCATAATGAATCTGCTCTTCTTCTTTGGATTTCTTCACATTCGCCCCGAAACGATACGCGAAGTTTACATACATAATTCGTGCATCCCGCTTGTTAACAACGGTTTGGCTGAGCGCAGGCGTATTCAATGCCGATTCGCGTTTGAAGGTTTTGAACACGTCGCTGACGGTCACAACCAAAGCCAGCTTGCTGCCGAGCAGCTCTTGCCGGAACCCGGTGTTGACCACGTAACTCGAGGCGTTTTTTCCCTGTGGCGTCAACCGTGATGAATGGTACCTCGAATTGATCTGCAATCGCGAGCTTCCGCTCAAACGCATGTCGACCGTGAGGTTGCCGCTCCACGTCGTCGTCGACTTTTTATTGTCGTAACCCAGGTTCGAGGCGTCAATCTGATTTCGAAAAGCATGGGCATTGCCGTGAACCATCATGAAATCACCCAGCTCTGCTGAGACGACCACTTCCAGGCCGCCGGATTGATCGTTCACCAGATTCTGCCGCGTCGTGAGTAGTGTCGTGTCATTGAGAGCTTGGGTCACCGAAGTGAACCGATTGTAAGTGTAGCGATAAAACAGCGCCGGCAAAATGGATATGGCGTCGTTTTGCAACTGCCAGCCCAGTTCAACAGCATGAACGTACTCCGGCCGCAGTTTGGGATTCCCGGCATAGACGTTGCGAGGATCACGGTACTCCGGAAATGGATTCAATTCGTCACCTTCAGGCCGGTTGGTGCGCCGACTATAACTGAGTTGCAGTTCGGATAACTGGCTGAGCTTGTGCGACAAATGCAAGGTTGGGTACAGGCTGAAATAACGACTGGTCATGACTGAGTCCAGCGTCACCAAATCAGACTTGACGGACGCCTGTTCCGTCCGCAAACCGGCTATGAAGCCGAATGGTCCGAATGATTGTTTATACGTCGCATATAATGCATGAATCGTCTCACGGTAAAGAAAACGGTTGGTTCTCGCGACGTCCATCACAAACTGTTGCTGATTGGCTTCGAAACGCTCGGCATGAAGATCAAAATCGTTGTGAATAAATTCCCCATTGTAGCCGGCCTCAAGGCTTGATTTTTCGTTAAGCGGATTGGAATACTCGAGCGTAAGCTGGTCGTTGTTCTCACTGTTCTTGCTCAAGGTGTTGTCATATTCGTTCGGGCTGGGCGGGAACAGGTATATGTTGGTGTAGCGGGAATCTTCCTGTTCGGGTGCTCCGGCAGCACTGAACTCAACTCGCAGGCGATGATCTTCCCGCGGAAAATTGTGCTCGAAAAATGCGGTGAGGCTGTACTCCTTTTCAAACTCGTTCTCGATCCGGTCGCGGCGGTATTGGTTGATCGGTATAAAATCACTGTTTTGGAAAAGTTTGTTTGCACTCTCCCTAGTCGTAAAACTGTTGTAGAAATAATCACCCGCAATTCCAAACTCGTGTTGATGGTCGAGCCGGTAATCGACGCCCAACGCAACGATATGGGAAAGCGGTCGGGCGTATGAGTTTTGCGTGTCATGATAGAACGTCAGTGTAGATGCCGCTATTTGTTGGCGATTATCCGTGTTGATCCGATTCCGGGTATCTTTGCGAATCCCGTAATTTCCATACAGGTTGAGTGCACCCGGATGATAGTTCAACCTGGTGTTGCCGTTGTAGCGATCCTGATTGCCCGCATTGGCATTGAGGCTGCCGTTGATGCCGGGTTTGGTGTTTTTCTTCAAAACGATATTGATAATGCCGGCGGTTCCTTCCGGTTTGTACTTGGCGGAGGGGTTGGTGATGACTTCGACGCGTTCAATGGAATTTGCCGGCATCTGCTGCAGAACGATCGCGCTGTTCTTCTTCAGCAGCGACGAAATTTTGCCATTGAGCATGATTAAAACGTTCGACGATCCCCGTAGGCTGACGTTGCCATCAATATCTACTTGCACGGACGGAACATTCTGCAATAACTCGCTTGCTGATCCGGCCTTGCTCATCAAATCCTGCTCGACATTGTAAACTTTGCGGTCGATCGAGGCATTGTAGAGCGTTTTTTCGGCTGTCACCAACACCTCTACGAGCGGCATCATATCGGCAATCAGCCTGATGACGCCGAGGTTGACGTGCTTGCGTTGAGGAGCAATGATGAATACGGGTGTTTTTTCCTCTTTATATCCAACCATACTAAAGGTCATGAAATATTGGCCCACCGGGATATTCATAAAATTGAACTTGCCGGCCTGATTAGTTGTCTGGCCGGTGACAATCGTACTGTCATGCTTTAGCTGCAGAACAACATTCACAAACTCGATGGGGCTGGCAGTGGAATCGTCAAGAACGACTCCTTTGATTGTTCCCAAATTACTTTCTTGCGCGTTCAGGGTGGCAGTGAAAATCGCAACAAGGTTCAGAATCATAGAGCAAATTTTTTTCTTCATAGCAGTCATTCAAGCCTGTGTATTCTTTCATAACCGCAGAAAGGAAAAATGAAATAGCGCTCATCTGAGCCATTCATTCGATTGCCTTGGCTGAAAATAAACGCTTCCAATTTAAAGATACGTTGTCAAGCTGAAAGCCAACTGAAGTTTCAAAAAGGATGGCTTAAAGGCAATGTCACCCGCACCGTTGTGCCCTTCATCTCTTCGCTGGTTACGGCAATCGTACCGTTGTGGGCGTCGACAATCCATTTGCAAATGGCGAGACCAAGGCCGCTGCCGCCGGTGGCGCTCGCACGCGACTTATCCACACGATAGAACCGGTCGAAGATATGTGGCAGGTCACTGGCCGGAATGCCGATGCCGGTGTCACTGATGATGAACTCGATGACGTCACCAACTTGGCGCAGGCTCAAGGCGATGTGTCCTTGCGAAGTATATTTCAGCGCATTGTCGCAGAGATTGAGCAGCAGCCGGCGAATCAACAGCTTGTCGCCGTAAAATTCCAGTGGCTCGCCATTTTCCAAATGCACTGCGACCGCGCGCTCTTCGGCGAGGATTTGCAGGTCTTCAAAAATTTCCCGCAAAATCACCTCGAACCGAAAAAGCGTTTTGTTGATAGGATAGCTGCCGGCATCGGAGCGCGCCAGCAGCAGCAAATTATCGACGATTTGGCCCAGCGTAATGACGCGATCCAAATTTTTTTGCACCCAGACGCGTGTTTCCTCGGGCGTTTTTTCATCTTGATAGGCCAGTTCCAAATCACCGCGCAGGATGGTGAGCGGCGTACGCAACTCGTGGGCGGCGTCTTGGGTAAAGCGCTGCAAACGCGTCACTCCTTCTGCCAGGCGCTCGACCATGCGGTTCAACGTCGCGACCAACGCGCCAAATTCGTCGTTGTCCGCATAAGCCGGCAAACGCTCTTTAAGATTTTCCATGGAAATGGCTTCTGCGGCCTGTGCCGCTGAAACCACCGGACGCAACGCCAGCTTGGCCATGAGCCAGCCGCCGGCAATCGCGAACAATGCGGAGAGTGGCACGAGCCAGATCAAAATCTCGCCGGTTTCTTCCGCCACTCGCCAGAGCGTTTCATTTTCCACGCCGACGGCCGCCGTCCCCCACTCGCGCCGAAAAAGTCGCACGCGATAACGGCGCTCGGCAATCATGACGTTGTAACTGCCGGCACGGCGCAAAAAAAAATCACTCGCCAGAAATTTATCGGCCCCTTTCAATCCGCCACTAAATTTTCCATTCGCGCCGTGGTTGGCGATGAGGAGAACGACAAATTGCTGCTTCAATCCGTAGCGTTCATCCAGCTCTTCACGCAGGTTGGCAGCCAAATTGAGATACTTTTCACCTGCCAAGGTGCGCAACGGCAAAAACTCGGAATCAATAAATGTGGAGAGCCAATTCTCTTCGATTTGCAAGACTTTGCGGGCTTCGTTGCCAAGCTGGTGTTGCAACTCCCACAAAAGCACGGCGAGCAATAAAATAAGCACGATAAAGAAGGCGGACGTGTACCACAGAGTGAGTCGGCTGCGAATGGTTAATCTCATGCTGCCGGTTCCCGAATCACATAGCCGCCATTGCGCACGGTGTGAATCATACGCGGGCAGTTGTTATGCTCGAGTTTTTGGCGCAAACGGCCGACATACACTTCGATCAAATTCAGATCGCTGTCGAAGTGATAGTCCCACACGTGTTCGGCGATCATGCCTTTGGTAAGCAAACGGTTTTTGTTGCGCAGCAAATATTCCAATATCGCATATTCGCGGCTGGTAAGCTCAAGGACAGTATCGCCCAAACGCACCTCGTGCGCCACGGTATCCAAAACTAAATCGCCAACCGTGAGCCGCGTCGATTTGTTCGGCACTTGCCGCCGCAACAGGGCACGCACGCGCGCCCGCAATTCTGCCATGGCGAAGGGCTTGCCGAGATAATCATCAGCGCCGGCATCAAGCCCCTTTACACGATCCCCAATCTCATCGCGGGCGGTCAACAGCAGCACCGGGGTATGCACATTTTGCTGGCGCAATTCCGCCAATAACGTCAAACCATCCTGTTTGGGCAACATGATGTCGAGAATAATCAGGTCGTAAGCTTCCGCCAACGCCAAATCTTTGCCGGCGTGCCCGTCGCGCGCCACATCAACGGCATACGACTCCTCCCGCAACACGCGCCGCACTAAATCAGCAACTTCTTTTTCGTCTTCGATAATGAGAATACGCATGCGATTTCCCGTTTATTTCGATAAAATAAAACCGGAAGCTGAAATAAAACTGAATTTTTGCGAGTCAAAGGAAGGATTTAGAGATCCCCGATTTTGCATTTTGTGCGCCCGCGCACGATTACAAAATTTTCAAATTGCCATACTTCACCAAAATTTTTTTGGTGCCCACCTTGTCAAATTCAATGGTCAGTTTCGTATTTTCGCCGTGGCCTTCGAGGGCACGGATCTCGCCGAGGCCGAACTGCGGGTGTTTGACCATCTTCCCAACACCGAGTTCTGCGCGGTCTTGTGATTCATCTTCATAAGCCGGGGTGCTGGCGTCATGAGCATAATGCGGCGAACGCAGCGCCGCACCGTCATAACCGTCGAACGAACGCGGCCGGCGAACTTCTTCCTCGCGCACAAATTGTTCGTCCAGTTCCTCCAAAAAACGGGACGGCAAACAACTCTTATTTTCATTACCGAAAC
>JAJVHT010000084.1:26874-31783 GCA_022072515.1 bacterium | reverse complement strand
AATTTTGGCGCGGCGCGTCTCAAAGTGGATTTTGACCCGGCGCACACGAATGAGGCGGCAATTGTTGAACGCATCCAGACGCTCGGCTATGACATCCACACGGAAACAGATGCCACCACAGAGCGGGTGGCGCCCGCCCGCGGTGGTATTTTAGGTTTCTTCCCATTTCTTTTCAAACGCCCGGACACGACCCTGGCAGCGATAGGCGGCTTGCTGGTTGGCGTGGGCATGGCGGCGGAATTTTTCCACTCCGCGCATGTTTTCACGCAAAGTATTTATTGGCTCGCGCTCGCGATTGCCGGCTATCCGATTGCGCGCTCCGGTCTGCGGCGTTTATGGGTGAATCACGAGCTGAACATCAATTTGCTGATGACGCTCGCCGCTGTCGGCGCGGTGATTATCGGTGAAGAAGCGGAAGCCGCCACCGTCATTTTCCTTTTTGCTATCGGCGAAGCGCTGGAAGGCTACACGATGGAGCGGGCGCGCAACTCGATTCGTAAGTTAGTCACGCTCACTCCGGCGGAGGCGACAGTCTTGCGTCCGTGTGTGGATTGTCGCGAGCATCTCGGCCGCGAAGGCTACACCGGTGGGCCGTGCCCTTTTTGCGGCGCGCATGAAACACGCGTCCCGGTTGATAAGCTGCAAGCCGGAGAAACGATTCTCATCAAACCCGGCGAACGCATTCCGGTGGATGGCGTGGTCTTGACTGGCGCTTCCGCCATCAACCAAGCGCCGATTACCGGTGAAAGCATTCCCGTCGCCAAAACGCGCGGCGATGAAATTTTTGCCGGTACGGTGAACGGCGCGGGCACGCTGGAAGTGCGCATGTTGCGCCCTGCCGCCGAATCGACGTTGAACAACATCATTCATCTCGTCGAAGAAGCGCAAACGCAGCGCGCGCCCTCGCAACGCTTCATCGATCGCTTTGCCCGTATTTATACGCCCTCTGTTGTCGTCGCTGCGCTGATTGTAGCCATTCTGCCGCCGTTGTTGTTCAATGCGCCGTTCTGGAATTTAGCGGATGGCTCGCACGGCTGGCTTTATCGCGCGCTCACGCTGCTGGTAATTTCCTGCCCGTGTGCGTTGGTGATCTCGACGCCGGTGACGATCGTCAGCGCCATCAGCGCTGCCGCCAAGCACGGCGTGCTGATCAA
Source organism: bacterium (assembly GCA_022072515.1). Taxonomy (GTDB): domain Bacteria; phylum Zhuqueibacterota; class Zhuqueibacteria; order Zhuqueibacterales; family Zhuqueibacteraceae; genus Zhuqueibacter. The sequence goes on along the minus strand of JAJVHT010000084.1, from coordinate 30,629 downwards.
AGGCGGCGCTTATCTCGAAGCGCTGGCGAAAGTGCGGGCGTTCGCGTTTGATAAAACCGGCACGCTGACGTATGGCCAGCCGATTGTGGTCGAATTGCGCTCCTTCGATTGCCAGCACACCCCCGAGAAAGAATGCCAGTCATGCGATGATGTCTTGCAGCTTGCGGCGGCGGTGGAACGCCGCAGTGAGCATCCGTTGGCGCAAGCGGTGGTCAATGCCGCCAGCGAGCGCCGGCCGCATCACGGCTACGTCGCCGAGGGCGTCGAAGCCATCACCGGGCGCGGCGTGCGCGGTACCGTGAACGGCAAGAATATTGTCGTCGGCAGCCACGCGTTATTCGATGCCGAGCATCCCCATGATGAGACGATTTGCCGCACGGTTGACGCTGCGGAAAAGAACGGCTGCACCACGATGATGGTGAGCGCCGGCGAGCACCTTGCCGGTTATATTGCGGTGGCCGACAAAACCCGCGACACCAGCCGTGCCGCGATTGCCGAGCTACGAAAACTGGGCATCGAAAAAAGTGTGATGTTGACCGGCGACAATCAAACGACGGCGCAAACGATCGCGCGCGTCGTCGGCGTCGATGAAGTGCGCGCGCAACTGCTGCCGGCGCAAAAATTGGAAGCAGTGAAATCGCTGCGCCAGGAATACGAGCGCGTCGCGATGGTTGGCGATGGTATCAACGATGCGCCGGCGCTCGCCAGCGCCGATGTCGGCATCGCGATGGGCAACGCCGGCACGGCGCAGGCCATGGAAACCGCCGATGTCGCGCTGATGTCCGATAATTTGAGCAAGCTGCCGTTCGCCATTAAGATCAGCCGCAAGGCCATGCGCGTGATCAAACAAAACGTCGCTGTCAGCCTGATTTTGAAGGGCATCTTTTTGATTTTGGCGTTACCCGGCTTCGCGACGTTGTGGATGGCGGTCATCGCCGACACCGGCGCTTCGCTGCTGGTGACGGTGAATGGCATGCGCCTTTTGAAAACCCAGGAAAAGAAATTGAGCGCTTAAACACCCGCGCAGAATTTGCCAAGTTGACAAAGTCCTGAAAATTTCGTATTTTAAAAAGCCATTCCAAATCGGAATGGCTTTTTCATGTGTAGGAATTTATTTCGCTGTTATTTATTGATATGATTACCCCCAAAGATTTTTATCGCAAATTAGACAACCTCATTGCCAAAATCGGCAAAGAAAAAACCAGCCAATATTTTCTTTCTTCGATTGCGGCGGAATTGGAAAAGACGTTTGGCGAAGATTTAAAAATCGCGCATGGCCGGCTCTACAAAGAAAGCGGCGATGAATATGTTTTGGTCAGTCCGCCGAGCAAAGCCAAAAATTTGCGGATGGCGCCAAAACTTTCAACGCATGCGGAAGCCGTCAAGCGCGTTCTTGAAAACGGTAGTTACATTTACGACGATCCGCAACTGAGCATTGATCCGCAAATCGGCATACCGGGAGAATACTCGATTCCCGCGGCCTTTTACATTCGCCGCAAAAGCAAACGCTGGCTGTTTATTTTTGAATTGAAAAGCGGCTGGGTCCGTGATGAAGTCGAGTTCTGTTTTAACGCCGTGCGCTCGGCGTTAAATTACCGGATGTTTTCTGACGCCGTGCAAAACGAGTACGAGCAGGCGGCGCTCATTCAACGCAGCTTGTTGCCGGCAACGACGCCGAAGATCGGCGGCTATCAAATCGCCGCGCGCTCGAAGCCGGCGGAGCTGGTGGTCGGCGACTTTTACGATTACTTCGAATTTGACGAAGAAATGTACGGCGTCAGTATTGGTGACGCCAGCGGGCACGGCTTGTTGGCCGCGATGCTGGTGCGCGATGTGGTGACCGGTCTGCGCATGGGCATGGAAAAAGAATTGAAAATGGTGCACACCATTAAGAAGCTCAACCGCGTTTTGCACCGCAGCACGTACTCGAGCCGTTTTGCGACGCTGTTTTATGCCGAGATCGAGCGCAATGGCAATCTCATTTACGCCAACGCCGGGCATCCGGGGCCGCTGTTGGTGCGCGGAGACAGCGTGCAAGAACTCAAAGCCAACGGCACCATCCTCGGCGCCCTCCCGGAAATTGCCATTCAACGGGCGATTGCACGTTTTGAGCTGAATTCGGTTTTGGTGATGTACAGCGATGGCATTTTTGAACGCCACAATCGCCACGACGAGCAATTTGGCATTCCCCGGCTCAAGAAACTCGTCATACGCAACCAACAAAAAACCGCGCCGGAAATTTTAGATTTGATTTTTGATACGGTGTTTCAATATGGCCATGGGGCAAATTGGGAAGACGACGCCACGGCGGTGGTGATCAAGCGGGTGAACGAGTAGAAGTCAATTGACCGGCCGCTCGCCGCGGTGATTCCGCCGCGGCCGGTCAAGATGTTTTCTCACCGTGAATTTTATTTCTTCGGCAACATAGATCCGGTAATCGTCTGAATGACGTCGCCGTTTTCGCTGTTCACGGCGATTTTAATCGTGGCGGCTTTCGCCGCGAGGCTATCCGGCTTTGAATTCGTCAACACGAATGAGTACTTCGTGGCCGCTTTCGACTGGGTGTCTTTCATGTTGACACTCGTTGCCCCCGTGACCTCACCATTATCCGTGCTGACCGTATACGTGCTTCCGGCCACGAGTGGATTTCCATTGAGATCGCTGACCGTGTAATTAAAAGTCTTCGATTCCAGCGGGGCTATAGTAAAAGTTGTTGGCTCCACCGTCAGTACGGTGGGTCCGGAAAACAAAACTTTCCCGATCACTTTGATTTTAGTGCGGGTTTCATCCACCGTTTCCGCAATAACGGCGACAAGCCCGTCTGAGGGTATCGGGGGAAGGGGAGCCGCCGAGACCAAACGCACTGAGGCTTGCCCCAAAGTGTTGGTGACCGCCGATCCTTCGATAATACCGCCCGTGCTTTGAAACTGGACAACCGTTCCGGGCGGCACGGGGTTTGAATATCTGTCGCCAACATAGGCCGTAATGCGATCTTGCAAGCCGAAATAAACCAGACCCGCGATGTTGAGCTTTTCGAGCGCCAGAGAAAAATGATCACGATGCGGCAAGCCGCCATGGATGGCAATCGGCACCGGCGCCGAGGCAATGGCCTTGCCTTGAATTTCGGCCACGACCTGCAACGCGCCGGCAACCGTTCCGCTCGTTATGGTGGTGGTCGCTCGGCCGTTTTCGTCCGTTAGCGCCGAACTCGGGGAAATGGATTCACCGCCGCCCGGCCCGCCGCTGATTCGGAAATTCAACGTCACCTTGTGATTCGAATCGACCGTGATGCCGTTGGCGTCCCGCGCTTCGAATATCAGATCGGAGGTGGCCTGGCCGCCAGTACCTGCAACAAAAATGCTGCTGGTGGTCACTTTCACCAAAACGATATGAGTCGCATTGCCGGAAGGGCCGGAATTGTCGCTTCCCACTTTGGCCAGTTTCATCTCCGGGAGCGTCGTCGTGTGGCCGTTTTGAATCGTCACGGCGCGTAACGTATCGCTGACAAAGCCGGTTTTGGTAAAAATCAAGGTGACGGTGGTCGAATTGGAATCGGGCAATTCGATCGCCAGGGAATACTTGCCGTCGGCGCCAGTCTCGGAGCTGCGATTAAACGGCAAAATTTTGACGATAACCTTTTCAAGCGGGATTGACGTGCTGCGGTCGAGAATCTGGCCGATCAGGGTTGCCGGATCAGTGGAATTCGTTGCCGAGGTGTCTTGACAACTCTGAAGCGCGAACCCCATACTGGCGAT
>JAJVHT010000084.1:0-26774 GCA_022072515.1 bacterium | reverse complement strand
GTATCTGCTTGTTCTCGATGTCGGCCATCCACCGCGCTCCCCCAAACAGGTAGAGGATGAACTCGAGGCCGCGTTGGCAAAAGTTCGAAATTCTTCCACATTGCGCGCGATCAAAGTCATACATGGTTATGGAAGCCATGGCCGCGGCGGGAGCACCCGGGAAACCGTGCGCAACTGGGCCTTCCAATTTCGCCGGCGTTTCCGCGCGGTGATCAACGGCGAAGACTATGATATTTTTAGCGACGAGGTGAAGGAGATGCGCGCAGCGTGCGGCCAGCTTGCCGATAACGATTTAGGAATTGGCAACGCCGGCATCACCCTGATTTGGGTGAAGTAAACTTTTTGAATTTCAGATTCGGATTGCATTTTTCGCCGATACAATTTTGCAATTCGAATTTGAAATTTGAATTATCTTGATACAGTTTCCCACACGCTTACGAAAAAGTGATTGCCGGCGATTGACCCGTAACAAGCTGCATAATTCTAAAAGCTTAGCCCATTCGAACTCACCGCCATTTTCTCCAAGTATTTTTCTCAAACGACTGGCACGCGTCTTGCTTGATACAAAGACAAGTAATGATTGATACACATTAAGATCGGCAGCAGTGACGTTGCAAAACGGTTTTAATGTGGACTTCCCACGGAAGAGCAGACAAGGACGTTACTCATTGGGAAGCACCTTGCAGGCAACGCCTGGCAGGAAGCATGGGCATCTCGGCCTTCGATGGTCGACATGAAATTCGCGTCTTATCAAAAATGAGTGGTTCAACCAACCACAGGATTGTCTTTCGTTCAGCCAAACAGTGACGTTTGCCTGAACCTGAAATTGATCAGACGCGTTTTTCGTGGAAACAAGCGTAGTATTTTTATATAAAAGTTGTGGCTCCCCCTCACAGCCAAGAGGTCCGGGTTGAAAAACCTGGGCCTTTTTTATTTCGAATACGGTATCTACAAAAAACTCCCCCTCAAATCGATGCAGGGGGAGTTAGAATAGCAGGGATAATTTTACGCTTTCTTCTGGTAGATGCCGCCGAACTATTCGAGATTTTGCCAAAGAATCAATCCCATTTCGTGTTTATGGCTCAACGCCGGGTGTCGCGGCAACACCCGAATTCCCCATTGCTGCGAGCGATCCAGCTTATTAGAAAGCTCGAGGTGGTAATGGCAAACGCCGTTTTCGTCTTGCTGCGCCAGTTGCATCGGCATGGCTTGCATCACCGCTGGCGTGCCGTTTAGCTCCGGCGCCAGCGCGCAAACTTCAACCTGAACGAGATGGGGATGCAACGCTCCCAGATAAACGCCGGCAACAATATTCGATTTCGTCCGGCGCTTTTTGGCCTTTATCGTTTGCGTCGTGGCTTGCGTAAAATAAAGTAACGGCCAATTCGCGCGCAATTTTTCTTTGATCTCTGCCAATTCCGCCGCTTGGGCAAACCGATGACTCTCAAATAATTCGCCGCGGCGCAGAACCGGCACATATAATTTTTCCACGTAATTCTTGACCATGGTGGCGGTGTTGAATTGCGGAATCAACGAAGCCATGGAAGCTTTGGCCTGCTTCAGCCATTGCGGCGGCAATCCTTCACGGTTGCGGCGATAGTAAGAAGGAATGACTTCTTTCTCCAACACGTCATACAGGGTGCGTGCATCGGCGCGATCTTGCTCGGCCTCGCTGAGTCCGGCGGTCGCTTTGCCAATCGCCCAGCCATTTTTACCATCATACCCTTCTTCCCACCAGCCATCCAGAATACTGCAATTGAGGCCGCCATTGAGCGGCACTTTTTGGCCGCTAGTGCCGCTGGCTTCCATCGGCCGGCGGGGATTGTTCAACCAAACGTCGACACCTTGCACCAGATGGCGTCCCACATTCATGTCGTAATCTTCCAGCAAAATCACTTTGCCCTGCAAGCGCGGGCGCTGCGTCATTTGATAAACGCGGCGCAAAATCGCCTGCCCTTCGCGGTCTTGCGGATGCGCCTTGCCGGCAAAAATGATTTGTACGGGCCGCTTGGAATGATTAACCAGCTTTTCAAGCCGTTTCACCTCGCTGAAAATCAAATCCGCGCGCTTATATGAAGCGAACCGCCGGGCAAAGCCGATGGTCAGCGCTTCCGGATTTAAAGCCTGGGAGGCCGCTTTTATTTGTGGTGGCGAGGCGCCACGGCGTTTGAGTTGTTGCAACAGGCGTTGACGCACAAAATCAATCAGACACATTTTCTGATGCCGGCGCACCCGCCACAACTCCTCATCGGGAATCGCATGGGCCCGCCGCCAAAAAGTTAAATCATCCAGATGGGCGCGCCAATTTTTGCCCCAATGCCGGGCATAGAGATCCGCCATTTCCGGCGCCAACCACGTGTCGGCATGCACGCCGTTGGTGATCGCAGTGATCGGCGACTCGGCGGCGGGCGTCTCCGGCCAGAGGTGTTTCCACATCGCACGCGAAACCTGGCCATGCAGTTGGCTCACCCCATTGCTGCCGCTCGCCAGCCGCAGCGCCAGCACGGTCATGCTAAAAAATTTGTAACCGCTATTTTCGGTTTGCAAGCCCAAGTTCAGCAATTGCGAGAGCTCGATTTTATTTTGCGCGCTGAAACGGCGAAAATATTTGTCCATGAGCGGCAAGCTGAAGGCTTCGTTGCCGGCGGGGACCGGCGTGTGCGTGGTAAAGACCGTGTTGGCAGCCACCACTTCAGCCGCCGCCGCAAAATCCAAGTTGTGTTTTTGCCGCAGCTCCGCGATACGCTCAAAGAGCACGAACGCCGCGTGGCCTTCATTTAAATGCCAAACCGCGGGAGAAATGCCTAGCGCGCGCAACGCCCGCACGCCGCCCATCCCTAAAATGATTTCTTGCGAGAGGCGGGTGTCACGGTCGCCGCCGTAAAGCTGCGCCGTAATTTTCCGATCCCGCGGCCGATTACGGGCAATGTCGGCATCCAGCACGATCACTTGCGCGCGCCCGACATTGACCAGCCAGCATTGCGCGAAAACCCGCCGCCCGGTGAGTTCGACGGCAATTTGCAAGAGTTTCCCATTCTGTTGGCGCAATGGCAACACCGGCAAATTGGCAAAATCAAAATCCGGGTATTCGGCTAATTGATTGCCTTGTTTGTCGAGATGCTGGGTGAAATAGCCATTTTTATAAAGCAGCCCGACGCCGACGAATGGCACCCCGAGATCGCTGGCCGCTTTGGTGTGATCGCCGGCCAAAATGCCGAGGCCGCCGCAATAAATCGGCAGCGATTCGTGAAAACCAAATTCGGCGCAAAAATACGCCACCGGCGCTTTCTGTTCGTGCGGATAGCGGCTCGCGTGCCAGGTGCTCGTTGCTTGCATGTATTCATCAAAAGCGCGCAGGACTTCTTCATACATCGCGAGAAAATGCACGTCGCGCGCCAATTTATGCAGTGCGGCGCCATGCTCGCGCAGCAATTTGACCGGATTGCGCTGTTGATGCCAAGACGCAGCATCGATATATGCAAACAAGCTTTGGGCTTCCGGCTGCCAGCTCCACCACAAATTATACGCCAATTCCGGCAGGCGTTGAAACGGTTTTGGACAACGAAAGGGATATGCGGATACAGCAATTTTCATCATCATCCTCATGAAAAAAATGATAATAATATTGAAACAATTTATGGCATGCCATCGTTTTTTAATCAAAAAAAATGCCCGACGAGAGCGGCGACTCTCATCGAGCTGGCATAAAAGGTTGCGAACCGCCTTTTACCGAACGGATTAAATATAAAATAATTCATTTAAAAAGCAAGTTTTTCCCTTCACGCCTTTCTCTTCAAATGGCAAAAATTAGGATTAAACCAAATTGCCGCTGGCCGCGTCTATTCAACAAAGGCCGCTATTGTAAAACCGCCCTAATTTGTCCTGTGCAAAAATCTGGCTTTAGAATGATGTTACAGCGCCTAATTATCCTGCTCGCGTTGAGTGTGGTCCCCTCGCTTTTCGCCCAATTCGATCATTTTTCTCTCGAACACGGCTTGTCGCAAACCACTGTCATGAGCATCTGGCAGGACCGCCAAGGTTATTTGTGGTTTGGCACTTCCGATGGACTGAATAAATATGACGGCTACAGTTTTACCGTTTACCGCAACGATCCGCTGGATTTGAATTCGCTGGCGGACAACGTGATTACCGCCATCGGCGAAGATGGCGCCGGAGCGCTTTGGGTGGGAACGATCAGCGGCGTATTGCATCGCTTCAATCGCCAGGCCGGGCGATTCTGGCGGTATAAATTGCCGCTGTCAAGTCAACCTCAAATGACGACGGCAACAGAATCCGTCGAAGTGCCATATACCTTTTCATTTTTTTCTGATCAAACCATTACCGTACTCTATGCCGATTCCCAAAATGGCCGGAATAATTTGTGGATCGGTACTTGGCGCTCCGGCCTGTATAAACTCGATCTTCAGCAGCTTGTCAAACCGCGGCCGGCTGGCGACGATACCACCCAAATGTCTTTTCCCCATGGCGCGTTGACCCATTATCAATACGATCCCGGTGATCCGCACAGTCTCAGCGACAATCACATTCGCGCCATTTGCCGTGATCGGTCCGGCAGATTTTGGATTGGAACCTTTGGCGGCGGCTTGAATCGTTTTGATGAGGCCAGCCAACGTTTCCAGCATTTCAGGCATGACGCCTCCAGGCCACACAGCTTGAGCGCCGACTACGTGTTGTCGCTTTGCGAAGATCGCGCCGGCACGCTGTGGATTGGCACGTTGGGGGGCGGGCTGAATCAATTGATGACGGCGGCCAGCACACAGGCGCATGTCCAACCGCCTGCAGTGAATGTCAAATTCACCCGCAGCGCCGCGCACAAGCAACAAAACCATCTTGCGGAAAGCATGCGTTTTGTGCATTATCGCCACGATCCGGCGAATCCATACAGCCTGAGCGACAACGACGTCACGACCATTTTGGAAGATCGTTATCAAACGTTGTGGCTTGGCACGTTCGGCGGCGGACTCAATCGTATGGATCGTCTCCCAGCGTCTGCGTTAAAAACGATGGAAACAACGGTGGAACGCTTTACGCACTTCCAATATGATCGTCTGAATCCGCACAGCTTTTTAAGCAATGATGTTTTATCTATGCATGAAGACCGGACCGGCATTCTTTGGATTGGCTCGCAGCTTGGCGCCGGCATCAGCAAATATGATCGGCGCAAGGAAAAATTCAAGCATTATAAAAACGAGTTGTCGGATCCTTCGAGTTTGAATGACAATGTCATTTGGTCGATATTCACGACGTCCAAAGGCGATCAAGAAAATATTTGGGTCGGCACCTACTATGGCGGCTTGAATCTTTTCGACCGGCGCCGTGGCCGCTTTACACACTTTCGGCACGATCCGGCCGACCCTCACAGCTTGAGCCACAATCATGTACGCTCGATTTGTGAAGACGCCGAGGGCGCGCTCTGGATCGGGACCTTTGGTGAAGGCCTCAATAAATGTTCACCGCCGGCGCTCGGAAAATTTACCCATTACAAACACGACCCGGCCAATCTATTTAGTTTGAGCGACAACCACGTTCGCACCATTTTTAAAGATCATGCCGGCACGCTCTGGATCGGTACGCTTGGCGGTGGGCTTAATCGCTTCGACGCGAAGACCGGCCGGTTTTTCCATTATCGCCACAATCCGCTGGACCCCAACAGTTTGAGTGACGATCGGGTTTATACCATTTATGAAGATCGTCGCGGCACGCTGTGGATCGGTACGTTCGGCGGCGGCCTCAATCAACTTTTTATTCCGCACCAAGCCGACCGTAATTTTGATGGCCTTTATTTCGTGCAGTACAAATTCGAGGCGACGGATTCCAATACCTTAAGCGACGATCGGGTGATGTCCATCTGCGAAGATCGGGATGGCGTTTTGTGGATTGGCACGTTTGGCGGCGGCCTCAATAGATTCGATCGCGCCTCCGGCAAGTTTACGCGTTTGCGCAAACGCGCCGGTCCGCCGAGCGACGTGATTTATGGAATTTTGGAGGACGAGGGTGGCGAGCTGTGGATTAGCTCGAATCAAGGTCTGGCGCGCTTTAATCCGCGCACGCTGGCGTGCAAAAATTATGACGAGCGCGATGGTTTGCAAAGCAATGAGTTCAGCGGCGGCGCTTATGCGCAAAGCCGCCACGGCGAGATGTTTTTCGGCGGCATCAACGGTTTGAATTGTTTTTTCCCCGACAGCGTCAAAGACAATTTATTCGTGCCGCCGGTGGTGATTACCGCCGTTAAAAAATTCAACGAAGTGATCGGCCGCGAAGTGAAAAAAATCGAATTGGCCTACGCCGATAATTTTTTCTCGCTCGAATTTGCCGTTTTGGATTTTGCCAATCCCGCCAAAAATCAATACGCGTATTATTTGGAAGGTTTTGATCCCAACTGGATTTTCTCCGGAACCCGCCATACGGCGAGTTATACGAATTTGGATCCGGGACATTACACGTTTCGGGTCAAAGGCGCCAACAACGACGGTGTTTGGAATGAAACCGGCGCCGTCGTCAACATCACGATTCATCCGCCGTTTTGGAAAACCTGGTGGTTGCGGGCATTGGCCGCCGGCTTGTTCGTCACGCTCATCCTGTTGTCACACAAGTACCGCGTGCGCCAAAAAATCACGCAAATGCTGGAAATCGAGCGCATTCGCAAAATCGAGAACGAAAGGCTACGCAAGCAAGTCGCCGATGATTTTCATGATGAGTTTGGCCAGAAGTTGACCAACATCGCCTTATTTGCCGAAATTATCAAAAGAAATTTGAACGGCACGGCGCCGCAGACGGCGGCCCATTTGAATAAGATTACTGATGCCGCCACGAGTCTGTCTGACGGTATGCGCGATTTTATTTGGACGCTGGATCGTAATAATGATTCGTTCTATAATGTCGCGTCCCGCATAAAAGATTTCGGTGAGAGCCTCTTTGCCAAAACCAAAATTAGTTTTGCCATGAGCGACTTTTCTCCCGCGTGGGAAAATATTCCGTTATCCATGGATTGGAAGCGCCACGTGATTCAAATTTTTAAAGAGGGTATGAAGAACAGCTTAAAACATGGGGAATGTACGAAAGTTATGCTGGATATTGCGCTGACGGGGAAAACGCTGACGCTGCGGCTCACGGACGACGGGAAGGGTTTTGAAAATAGTGAGTCGGTGTATGGCGCGGGGTTGCGCTATATGAAAAAGCGCGCCGGCAAAATTGGCGGTGAGTTAAAAATTATTTCGCAACCAGGGCAAGGAACGACGATACAACTCAGTGGGCGCATTCCGCACGCTGAACCAACGATAATTGCCGCCGTTCCGCCGCCGGGGAATTAAGAAACGGGTCAATTCAATTTTCTGGCTAAAACTACAGTTGTCCGCGCTTCCACCAGAACACCGCCGGTGGCTTGAATTGCCTGCAGGTAGACAATGTAAATTCCGATGGGCAAAGGCTGATTGGCCTCGTCGCAGCCATTCCAAATCACTTCGTGATTGGCTGCGATCGGCGCATTATTCAGAAGCTGATGCACGAGCCGGCCCCGCATGTCATAGATTTTGACATGCGCCGTCGCCGTCGCGGCAGGAACTTGCAAGTGAATGATGGCAAAATCATCGTGCCCGTCGCCATCCGGCGAAAAAGGTTGCGGCGCAACCGTTATTGTCGCCTGTGGCGGCACCGACTCGGTAAAAATGCTGTTGCGTTTGCCGGGTGTGCTGCCGAGCGCATCGACACAACCGCTCCAATTGCTGCTGTCCGTGCTCGCCAAATTCGGATTGATCCGTTCCAACGCCACCCCGGTATCGCCGCCCCAGCTTTGTGAAAAGGACAAACTATCCTGCACATGCCCGTGAAAATCGGCCAGCACCAGCGTCTCGTGATCATTGTTGAGTGTGAGCCAATTTTTCAGAGTCATGATTGGTGCGCTCGGCTCAACATGCGGCAGGTTACCGCTGGCGGCGAGCAAGGCAAATGTGCCGGGCGCCAAAAGCGCCAACGAGTCCGGCAGGATGATCGGAAGATCGGCGTCCGCATCCCACCAGCGCCAGCTTGAAAGATCGATGGTTTGTTGGCTGCGATTGTAAAATTCCACCCATTCCACTTCTCCTGTACGCGGCGCATAATAAATTTCGTTGATCACGACGCTGCGCGAATTATATCCCACCGACAAACGCGCGGCAATCTCATCGTTGTTAGCAACGGCGTCGAATGGCGTTGCAACCAGGGTGAGAATTCGATTTCTGCCGGAAGGCGGTAGCGGCCAATTTTGCCGCACGATCATCGAATCTTCTGGGGCAAGTGTTTGTGTGAAGGCGACGCGACTGAGCTCTTCATTCGCTTGTATCGCGTTATCTTGATTGCGATCATGCGCGAAAGTAATGGTAACCTGCTCGACGGCGCGGCGGCCATTGTTGCGCACCGTTGCGATAAGCTGAACCTCTGCGCCGGCGCGTGGTTGGGGCGGATCGAATTGCAAGCGGACGGCGGCCAGATCGATTTCACGCGGGCTGACGCTATTCAAGGCTGCCGGGGTGCCGCCGCGCCCGTCACGGCTCGGCCGCCAATTTTCCGTGATATTCTCGCGCTCGTGCCAAATTTTTTCGGCGGAAATCCCCGGCGCGCCCCAATTTGATTGATAAGCCGCCGAATCGATCACCGCGCCGCTGAAATCGCGCAGCAACAAAATATCACCGGAATTGTTGAGCGTGGGAAAACTGTCGGATACGATGACGAGAGAATCGGGTATATTGAAGGTGTCGGCAACAGTTGGGCTGGCGGCCAGCACGCGATAACTCATGGGTGGGATCATGATTTTATTTTTAATCACGGCGCGGGTGCCGCTCTCATCTTGCAGCACCCAATCCTGAAGCAACAATGGGTTTGTTTGCGGATTAAAAATTTCAATCCACTCCGGCTGTCCGGCCGGCGGCGCATACATGATTTCATTGATTCGCGCAGCTTCGTGCGGATAGCCAACGGCAATGGTCGCGCGCAATGAGTCATTGCTCTGATTTTCGTCATCTGTTAGATTGAGCCGGGCCAAAACCTCGTGCCGTCCGGCAATTGCGGTATTCCAGTCAATGCTCAAGCGAATTGAATCCGCCGATTGCAAATCCATCGGCAATAACGCCGAGTCCAAAAGCAAGGGCAAATTCAAATTCGCACTGGAATTGACGATCAGAAATTCAATCGACGCCGCAGTGATCGGCTGTAAACCACTATTGCGCAAAGTCACTTCCAGCGTCGCGGTTTGACCCTCACGCAAAGTGCGGGGAGAAACGGAGAAACTGTGCGCGCGCAACTCGCCATCTATACGGCTGGGGGTGACGGTATTGCGCTGGCCGGGCGTACCATCCAGGCGACGGCTGTTTGCCCAATTGGCCGGCGTGTCATCGCCGGTTAAAAATATTTTCTCGTCGGAAATGCCATCGGGATTGCCAAGCGAGTAGGTGTAGCGCGCGATAGTTTTGCCGGCGGCATCGAGCAGAACGACGGTTTCCGCGGTGCTGTTGGAAAGGCCGCCGCTGCCAAAGGAGTTGTCATCGATGGTGAGAATCAAAGCTTCGGGGGGAATAAGCGAGTCATAAACGGCCGGGCTTTGAAAATAACCGGGGTCGAGTACAACGGCAAATTGACCGGGCGCGAGTTGGTACAGCGAATCCGGCGAGAGCAACAAATCGGTTTCCGTTTGGTCGCCGATTTTCCAACCGTGCAGCGAAACCGTTTCCGTGGCGTTCGCATTGAAAATTTCAAGAAATTCGTCGGCGTTTTCATTGCCGCGCGGATTGAACATCACTTCGGAGAGAACGACTTGCGCCGAGACGGCCGGGCACGTTAATAACAGCAGAAGAATGCCGAGGTGTTTCATTTGCCCCCTCGCAACAGTTAAATTGTTTTTCCTAAACGGCGTTTGGCCGGAAATTTTAATTTTTATAACATGTTGAAAATCAATCGCCGTGAACAAATAGGTCGATGCCCGTGCCTGCTGAGGTTCCCGCTGGGAAAAATATGCAAATTGTTTTTTGAAAGCGCAAGCACAATTTTATTTTAAAAATTGCCGTTGCAAAATGCCGTTTACCTTAATTTTGCACATAAACTTTTTCTTGCTTCTGAGCCGATATTTGCGTAATTTTTAAACTTATGTTTTAACGAAGCTGACTAGCCAGGTAACACATTCAACCGTCATCTGTTGTGCCGAAAGAAATAGAAAAAAAGTTCGCGATTTACAAAGATCGCGTCAATCAATACATTGCCACGATTTTGCCGCCCGCGAGTGCCGGCGAAGCCAAAAATTTGTATGAGCCGATCCGCTACGCGATGGAAGGCGGCGGCAAACGGCTGCGGCCGGTTCTGCTGTTAATTGCCTGTGAAGCTTTTAAAGGAAAAATCGAAGAAGTTTTGCCGGCGGCAGCGGCGATGGAATTGATGCACAATTATACCCTGATTCATGACGACATCATGGATCGAGATGCGACGCGGCGCGGCCGGCCGACGGTGCATTGTAAATGGAATCCGGACATTGCGCTGCTGGCGGGCGATGGCTTGCTGACCTTTGCTTATCGCAGCCTCTTGCGCGTCAACTCGCCCCATTTGCAGAAAGCGTGTCAGATTTTCACCGATGGCCTCATCGAATTGTGCGAGGGCCAAAGCTACGATCACGATTTTGAGCACGACGACGGCGTCAGCATGGCGCAGTACCTCGACATGATCAAGCGGAAGACGGCGCGGTTTTTTGCCATCTGCACCGAAATCGGGGCGCTGTTGGCCGGCGCCTCTGCAACCCACACCCGCTTGTTGCGCCGCTTCGGTGAAAGTCTGGGGATGGCGTTTCAAATTCAGGATGATCTGTTTGACATCACCGTGGCGCAGGAAATTCTCGGCAAGGATTTTGGCAGCGATGTCAAACGCCGCAAGCGGACGTTTTTGTACGTGCACGTGATGACGCACGGCGCGCCGGAGTATCGTGCGCGTTTGCAGCGGATTTTTCATCAAGCCGAGATTAGCGCCGCCGATGTTCTCCACGCCGGGGAGATTTTTCGTGACGCCGGCGCCCTCGCGGCGGCCGAACAGGCGTTGCAAGAATACTTGCAGGAAGCGCATGATTGCCTGAAGCGGCTGGAACCGGCCATCGCCACCGCCGCGTTGCACGCATTTCTTGAGATGCTTTTGAAACGAAGGTCGTAATGATCGAACGCAAAGTCACGGTGCTCAACAAAATGGGCCTGCATGCACGCCCCTCGTCGAAATTGGTGCAAAAAGCCGCCAATTTCAAATCCGACGTTCACCTGCGGCGCGACAATCAAGTGGTGAATGGAAAAAGCATTATGGGCGTGATGATGCTGGCGGCCGGACAAGGGACGGAGTTGGTCATTTCCGCCAGCGGCGTCGACGAAGAACAGACGTTGGCGGCCATTGCCGAGCTGTTCGAGAAAAAATTTGAAGAAGAATAATGTTCCGTGTTTGATGCCATGCCCAAAAAGAAGTCTACGCTGAAAATCTCCAAGGCGAAAGCGCAGACGATTAAAGCGCAGGCGATTCTGCCGGGCGTTGCCGCCTCGCCCGGAATCGCCATTGGCAAGGCTTTTCTATTGGCGGAAGATCATGGCAAAGCGGAGGCGCCAACGATTGCCGAAGCGCAAATTCCAGTCGAGATTGAAAAGTTGAAGAAGGCTCTCGACAAAACGCGCGAGGAGGTGCGGCGTGATGGTTTCTATACGGAAAACAAGCTTGGCAAAGAACAAGCGGAAATTTTCGATTATCACCGGATGATGCTGGAAGATCAATATTTCATCGCCGATGTGATTGCCGTTATTCGCCAGCAGCGCCGTAGCGCGGCTTATGCCTTCGCTGAGTATTTGGATCAATACGCCGAACAGTTTAAGCAAAAAGACAAAGTTTTCCGCGAGCGCATAGCGGACGTGCATGACATCAAGCGCCGCGTGCTGCGGCATCTGCGCGGAGAAACCTGGCCGCTCAGCAATCTTCCTGCCGAAGCGCGGATCGTTGTTGCCCATGAACTCACACCCTCATTGACCCTTTCCCTGAATCGCCAGAAAATAACGGCGTGTGCGGCAGATCTCGGCGGCAAAACTTCGCACGCCGCGCTGTTGATGCGTTCATACGGCATTCCAGCGGTGGTGGGCTTGCACAATATCGCCGGCACGATAAAAAACGGTGATCGTCTGATCGTGGATGGATACCAAGGCCGCGTGCTGATCAATCCGGATCGGGCAACGTTGGCCCATTATCAAGCCGAACAAAACAAACACGCCGCAAAAACCAAAAAACTTGCGCAACTCCGCGCCTTGCCGGCGGAAACGCTCGACCAGCATCACGTCGAGCTGGCCGCCAATGTGGAATTTGCCGAGGAAGTTGACGCGGTGATGGTGTCTGGCGCCGCCGGCATCGGCCTTTTGCGGACTGAATATTTATATCTGGGCCGCGCCGATTTGCCCGGCGAGGAAGAGCAATATCGGGAATACCATCGCATCGCTGTCGCCGTCGCGCCGCAGCCGGTGATCATTCGCACGATGGATCTCGGCGCCGATAAATGCCCGCAGTGTATTGATATTCCGGCGGAGGCGAATCCGATGCTGGGTTGGCGCGCGATTCGCATTAGCCTGGAGAAGACAGACATATTCATCGCGCAAATCAAGGCGATTCTGCGCGCGAACACGCAAGGCAATGTGCGCCTCTTGCTGCCGATGATCTCCTCCATCGATGAATTGGAAAAAGCGCTGGAAGTGATTGAACAAGCCAAGCGTAAGCTGGAGCAGGCGGGCCAAGTTTTCGCGCCGGATACGGAAATTGGCGTCATGATCGAAGTGCCATCGGCTGCCTTGTTGGCCGAGGCCATCGCCGAGCGGGTGGATTTTTTCAGCATCGGCACCAACGATCTCGTGCAATATCTGCTCGCCGTCGATCGCGGCAATGACCGCATCGCACACTTGTATGCGAATCTGAATCCGGCGGTGTTGCGCCTCATTAAAAACGTCATCGACGCCGCCCACCGTTATGGCGTGTGGGTCGGCATGTGCGGCGAGATGGCTGCCGATAGATTGGTGACGGCGCTGCTGGTGGGCATGGGAATCGACGAGCTGAGTGTCAGTCCCATCGATGTGCCTGAAATTAAAAAAATCATTCGTGGCACCGATTACCGCGAGGCAAAAAAATTGGCTCGC
The DNA here is from genome assembly GCA_022072515.1 of bacterium. Lineage (GTDB taxonomy): Bacteria > Zhuqueibacterota > Zhuqueibacteria > Zhuqueibacterales > Zhuqueibacteraceae > Zhuqueibacter. Next base: position 13,599 of record JAJVHT010000084.1, on the reverse strand, counting down.
CAAGCGCTGGCGTTTTCGACCACACGCGAAATTCGTGAGTTCATGCAGCAGTACATGCAACCCCGTTTTAAGGACATCATCTTATGACCATCAACCTTTTGCGTCCAGAAGAAGTTCGTTTGCTTGACCGTGCTGACATGCTTGGCCGCGTGCTGAGCCAGCCGCAGCATTTTCGTGACGCCCTCGCACGTGCCCAAGCCGTGCGCGTTGAGCTTAAACTCGAGTCAATTCGCAATGTCGTGATTGCCGGCTTGGGCGGCTCTGCCATTGGCGGCGAGTTGGTCAAAAGTTTAACCTATCAACAACTGCCCGTCCCGCTGACGGTTTGCCGCTCATACCAATTGCCGAAGTTTGTTGATGAACATACATTGGTGATTAGCTCAAGTTATTCCGGCAACACCGAAGAAACGCTTGCGACCTTTCAACAGGCGTTGCAATGCGGTGCGCAAATCGTTTGTCTCACCTCGGGCGGCCAGATCGGCGCTCTGGCTGAAACCAATGGGTTGACAAAATTTCCTTTACCGGCAGGTTTTCCACCGCGCTCGGCATTGGTGCATTTGATTGTGCCAATCTTGAAAATTTTGCATGCGTGCCGCTTCATCGCTGACCCAGCGCCAGATATCAATGAGACCATTGCGTTACTGGAAAAATTAGGCCAACGCTATCAACCGCAAAATCAAACTTCGGAAAATGTGGCCAAAAACCTGGCGCACGCGCTCAGTCAGCGTTTGCCGCTCGTTTATGCGGCGGAAATTTACGAGGCCGTGGCTTGGCGCTGGAAAGAACAGTTCTGCGAAAACGCCAAAGTCTTGGCGTGGCATAACGTTTTTCCCGAGTTGAATCACAACGAACTGGTGGGCTGGGGCTTGCGCCGCGAGTTGGACCAAAGCTTTCAAGTGATCTATTTGCAGGATCAACAGGCCAGCGCCACCGAAATTTACCCGCGCAATCGCGCGCGCATGGAACTGACTCAAGCTTTGATCGAGCAAAGCGGCGTCCCGGTGATCAGCGTGGCCGCCGAGGGGCGCGCCCTTTTAGCGCGATTTTTCTCGCTCATTTTCCTGGGCGATATGGCAAGCGTCTATCTCGCCGTGCTGAATGGCGTCGATCCGACGCCGGTCGAGAAGATTGATTATTTAAAAACGCAAATGGCAAAAATATAAATGAGTTAAATTTATTTAGGCAAGAGGGCGGGGTGGCGACTCGTGCGCTTGACGACTCCAGACACCAATTCTGCATTGACCGGGGCGGCGAAAAGACTTTAATTTATATCACCTGCAAACTATTGAGGAGAGGCTAATGGCATCCATGTTGTTCACTTCAGAGTCCGTCACTGAAGGGCATCCCGATAAAATCGCGGATCAAATTTCCGATGCAGTGCTCGACGCCATCTACGCACAGGATCCGCGCGGGCGTGTCGCCTGTGAAACGTTTGTCACCACCGGTATTGCAATTGTCGGCGGCGAAATCACCACAGATTGCTACGTCGATGTTCCGGCGCTCGTTCGGCAAACCATCAAAGAAATCGGTTATATCGACGCGAACTTTGGTTATGATTATCAAACCTGCGCGGTGTTGACGTCGATTGACAAGCAGTCCCCCGACATCGCGATGGGCGTGGATCGCCTGGGCGCGGGCGATCAAGGCATGATGTTTGGTTACGCCACCAACGAAACGAAGGAATACATGCCGATGCCGATTATGCTCGCGCACAAGCTGGCGCGGCGTTTGTCGGAGTTGCGCAAACAAAAAGTGCTGCCTTATCTTCGTCCCGACGGCAAATCGCAAGTGTCCGTGCGCTACGTCGACGGCAAGCCCGTACAAGTGGAAACCGTTGTCATCTCGACGCAGCATGATCCCGATGTCACGCAAGAACAGATTCGCCACGACATCATCGAAAAAGTCATCAAAACCGTCGTGCCGCCGGAGATGATCGATGAACGCAAGATCGTTTATCACATCAACCCGACCGGACGTTTCGTTATTGGCGGGCCGCAAGGCGATACTGGCCTTACGGGCCGCAAGATCATTGTTGACACATATGGCGGCATGGGCCGTCATGGCGGCGGCGCGTTCTCCGGCAAAGATCCCACGAAGGTCGATCGTTCGGCGGCTTACGCGGTTCGGCACGTCGCGAAAAATATCGTCGCCGCCAAATTGGCCGAACGCTGTGAAGTGCAAGTCGCGTATGCCATCGGCGTTGTGGAGCCGGTTTCGATTTCCGTCGATACCTTTGGCACCGGCGTGAAGCCAAATGAGGAAATCGAGAAACTCATTCGCAAAAACTGGGATCTCACGCCGAAAGGCATCATCGAGTATCTCAATTTGCGCCGGCCGGTTTACAAAGCCACGGCGGCGTATGGCCACTTCGGCCGCGACGAAGAAGGGTTTTCCTGGGAGAAGTTGGAAAAGGTGAAGGATTTGATGAAATAATCCCAATTCGATGCTTTGTAGCCCTGTCCCGTTGGGGGACACTATTAAAATTCAAAAGTCTTTGGCTTTAAGAGCGGCCCACAAGGGGCTGGGGCTACGCCAAAGAAAAATTAGTAAGGAGAGAGACTTTGAATCACCACATTAAAGATATTAACCTGGCGCCGCAAGGGATCAAACGCATTCGCTGGGCCGAAAATGAAATGCCGGTTCTGCGTCAGGTGCGCGAACGTTTTGAAAAAGAAAAACCGCTGGCCGGTTATCGCCTGTCGGCGTGTTTGCATATTACCACAGAAACCGCCAATTTGCTGCGCACGCTGAAAGCCGGCGGCGCGGAGGTGGTGGCCTGCGCTTCCAATCCGCTGTCGACGCAGGACGATGTGACCGCGGCGCTGGTGAAAGATTACGGCATTCCGACGTTTGCGATCAAAGGCGAAGACCACGACACGTATTACAAACATTTGCACGCGGCGATTGCGCACCAGCCGCAGGTGACGATGGATGACGGCGCGGATCTGGTTTCCATTATTCACAAAGAATATCACGATCTTATTCCCACCATCTTGGGAAGCATGGAAGAGACGACGACCGGCGTTATTCGTCTGCGCGCCATGGAGAAAGACGGCGCGTTGAAATTTCCGGTGATCTCCGTGAATGATGCGATGACGAAGCATTTATTCGACAATCGCTACGGCACCGGCCAATCCACGATTGACGGCATCTTGCGCGCAACAGGAATCTTGCTGGCCGGAAAAAATTTCGTCGTCGCCGGCTACGGCTGGTGCGGCAAAGGCGTGGCGATGCGCGCGCGGGGCATGGCTTCGCAAGTGATCGTCACCGAGGTCGATCCGATTCGCGCCATTGAGGCAGCGCTGGATGGTTATCGCGTCATGCCGATGGCGGAGGCCGCGAAGATCGGCGATATTTTCGTGACGCTCACCGGCGATATTCACGTGCTGCGCCAAGAGCATTTTGAAAAAATGAAAGACGGTGCGATCATCGCCAATTCCGGCCACTTCAATGTTGAAATCAACCTCGACGAATTGGCTGCGATGTCCAAAACGGTCAACAAAGAAATTCGCACTCTGGTGGATGAATTTGTGCAACCCGACGGTCGCCGGTTGTACGTGCTCGGCGAAGGCCGCTTGATTAATCTCGCCGCCGCCGAAGGCCACCCCGCTTCGGTGATGGACATGAGTTTTGCGACACAAGCGTTGGCCACGGAATACGTGATTAAAAACGCCAAAAAACTGACGGCGAAAGTTTACAACGTCCCAACCGACATCGAAAACTGGATCGCCACGTTGAAGTTGAAATCCATGGGCATCACCATTGACGAGTTGACCGCGGAGCAGCAGAAGTATTTGTCTTCGTGGGAAATGGGAACGTGAGACATAAAACGGAAGATGTAAAACGTTTGAGTTAAAAAATGAAAAGCCGAGGAGATAGGAAATTCTCTTCGGCTTTTTTATTTGCAAATCCGCTCATCTCATGGCAACCGCCGCCCATCAGCCGGTGCTGATACACCTTCACATATTCTTCGAGCCACCCCCAATCCATTTGATCGACAGAAGCTGACGAGCGCTATGCCCCGGCCATGCATTTTACGCATTAAGTTAAGCGCGCACATCGTCTTCCGCCCGCCACGGCGGGCTGACGATCGCGGCAAAAACGAGTACATTTTGGCCGATATTCTCGATCCACTGTTTTTTTTCCGCGGGAATGACGACGACATCATCTTCATTCACTTCCTGCATTTCGTTGCCGATGTGCATGCGGCCGATCCCCTGCATGATGAAATATACCTCGGTTTGCCGTAGAAAATGCGGAATCGTGGCTTTGCCAGGATCGACGGACGCAATCGCGAGCGAGTAAGGAATGGCGGCGCTGTCGCGCTCCGGATGCAGCAACTCCCGCAAGCGGCAGCCATCGTTGGCAATGATTTCTTTGCAGTCCTTTTCGTGTTTGATCAACATAGTGAGTTCCTTTGAAATAAAATTTTTCAATTTCGCGTTGCACGACTATGGCTTCAACCCTTCCGGCACGCCATCGGGAAACTGTTTTTGAATCGCCGCTTCAATGCGCGCAACGCGATTTTCCGGGTTGGGATGCGTGCTGAAAAATTCTGGCGGCCGGCCGCCGCTGGTGGCTTCATCCAAAATTTGCATCACTCCGATCATGGCGCGAGGATCGTATCCCGCCTCGCTGATGAACCGCACGCCAAGCTGATCGGATTCCAACTCGTCCTCACGGCCAAATTTCATATTGACTAATTGCCCAATGACCATGGCGACTTGCGCCGTGCGCTGGCTGCTCGGATTGTTGGGATCGTATGTCGACAAAACCACGGCGCCGGTGAGCCCTTGCGTGAGCTGTTGTTTGGCGATCTGCTCGGCGCTGTGACGGCCCACGACATGGCCGACTTCATGTCCCAGCACTCCGGCCAATTGCCCTTCCGTTTGCAGGCGGCTGTAAAGCGCATCCGTTATAAAAATTTGCCCGCCGGGCAAAGCAAAGGCATTGATGGTTTGTTGATCCGCCAATAAATGAAATTGGAAAGGATATTGCGATTGTGCCGCGGCGCTGTTCGCGACCACACGTCCGCCAACTGCCTCGACATGGGCGCGCGCTTGCGCGTCGGGATGTAAGCCGCCGTATTGTTGCGCCATCTCCGGCGCTGACTGCAAACCGAGCGCGATTTCCTGCTGCTCGGTGATATTAACATGTTGTTTCTCGCCCGTGATCGGGTTGTATACACTCGAGCCGAAATATGAAATCAGCGCGAAGGCAGCCATCGCCACGCCGATCAGTAGGCGGGCGCCGCCACAACCGCGCTGCGACGACGAAGCGGGTTGCCCAAAACCTTGCCGGCCAAATTGCAGACGAGGCAGACTTTGTCCGTACATAGAAGTCCCTTTCTTTCATTCACAGTCTTTGTTAGCGAAATACATGAACACTGAAGCGGGGCGCATAGAGCTTAACGCAAACAAGTTTTGGTGTCTATGCACCTGACGCTGACGCGGCTGGAACAAACTTCTCAATTTCCAAACCTTCGTAAACGCCGCCAGCGGTGGCGCCGAAGAGAAGGTGGCTCACGGCCATGATCCAACTGTGCATTGGAAAAAATGTTGGAAAGAAAAAAGTGAACGTGTAGAAGTTGATGGCATAAAGGGCGAGGCCAAAGAACGCGCCACCGATGATGCCGACCAGCATTCCCCAGCGATGCAGAATGACGGCAATGAGACAGGCAAAAGCGATGGAAAGCGGGAAATGAACCAGCAAGGCGACGGCAAAAATGGTGGGATCAAAACTGGCGGGTGGCGGTAAAACGCCGGCGCCCAGCATAATTGAGGCGACTAAACGCACGGTAATCCACGGACTGCCGACAAAAATTTTCATGAGCAGCATGTTAATGACCAAAAACACGATGCCGCTGATGATGCCGGCCCAAAGCGCGGCGCGCCAATCGACCAACTGGCGCATTTTGACTTTTGGCGAGTTCATGAGCTTCCTCCTCCGTAAATGGATATGAACATAGCTGAAGAAAATATTAGGACATTGGTTTCACTCGATGCCTCTTTCGGTGGCGCGATTATTCCATTCGTTTATACGTTGACATCTTTTCTTGAATAAATGGCAGCAACCGATCAATGGCAACACGGTCTTGCGCCAATGTATCACGATCGCGTACGGTGACGGTTTGGTCTTGCAAGGTTTGGCCGTCGACGGTGATGCCGTAGGGCGTGCCGGCTTCGTCCATGCGGCGATAGCGGCGGCCAATCGCGCCGCCGTCATCATAGAACACGGGAAAATGCTTTTTCAAAGCATGATAGATTTTTTCGGCGACCTCCGGCATGCCTTCTTTTTTCACCAACGGGAAAATGCCGGCTTTGATCGGCGCGATAACCGGCGCGAGGTGCAACACCGTCCGCGCTTCACCTTCGATCACGTCTTCATCGTAAGCGTCAATGATCGTTGTAAGCACGGTGCGGTCACAGCCGGCGGAGGTTTCCACAATATAAGGAATGTATTTTTCCCGCGTGGCATCGTCAAAATAACTCAAATCCTTGCCGCTGAATTCCTGATGTTTCGAGAGATCGTAGCTGGTGCGATTATGAATGCCCTCCAACTCCTTCCAGCCGAAAGGAAATTCATATTCAATGTCAAAGGCGGCGGCGGCATAAAACGCGCGTTCCTGCGGGGTGTGCTCGTGGAAATGCAGCTTGGATTGGCGAATGCCGAGGCCTTGGTACCACTGAATGCGCTGCGCCTTCCAGTATTCGAACCATTCCATATCCGTTCCCGGCTTGACAAAAAATTGCATCTCCATTTGCTCAAACTCGCGTGTGCGAAAGGTGAAGTTGCCGGGTGTAATTTCGTTGCGAAAGGCCTTGCCGATTTGGGCGATGCCAAAAGGAATGCGTTGCCGCGCCGCTTGCATGACGTTGTAGACATTCACATAAATGCCTTGCGCCGTTTCGGGGCGCATATACACGACATTGGCTTGCTCTTCCACCGGGCCCATGTACGTTTTAAACATGAGATTGAAATTGCGCGCTTCGGTGAGGGAGTCTTTGTTGCCGCAGCGCGGGCATTGGCCGGCTTTTTCCGCCTTGATTTCATCGGTGCGGAAGCGGGCTTTGCAAATTTTGCAATCGACCATTGGATCGGTGAAGTTCGCGACATGGCCGCTGGCTTCCCACACTTTAGGATGCATGAGAATCGAGGCATCGAGGCCCTCGATGTCATCGCGGGTTTGCACCATCGCTTTCCACCAATAGTCTTTAATGTTGCGTTTCAACTCGACGCCAAGTGGTCCGTAATCATAGCAACTGTTGAGGCCGCCGTAAATTTCACTGGATTGAAAAATGAAGCCGCGCCGTTTGCACAGCCCAACGAGTTTATCCATTAAATTTTTGATGGTTGCCATGAGCACTCCTGTGGTATAAAACGTAAATTTTTCTTAAAAATTAGCCACTTTTAGAATTTGCGACTTGCAAGTTGTTGCTCGTTACGATTTAGCATCACTCTGTTTTGGACGACGAGTCGTTCCAAGCTAAAAGCGCGTTTTATAAAATTTACGCAGTTTTATTAAAAAAGCAAGCGATCTCTTTTAACCGGCTTATTTCAGCGGTCCCGAAATTTCCCGTACAAATTTGAGCGCAGTCAAGCTGCCGATTTCTTCCAAATGAAAAGCAAAGTAGGCGCGAAAAAAGTTTTCTATTTGGCGTTGGATGGGCGGGGTAATTTTGCCGTGCGCCAGCTTGTCGGCGGGAAGGGATTGGAACTCGGCCAGCCGGCGCAGGGTTTCGCCCGCAAGCAGATGCAGACCGGCTTCGGATGAACAGTTGCTGCAAAAAAAACCGCCACGGGCAAAATCGAAATGACATGTCATTACCGCCTCGCCAGTGGGGATGCCAGTCCGGCAATTTAAACACTGGCGCAGGTTCGGCGCCACCCCCAGCACGCTGAGCAGTTTCATTTGGAATCCCCAAAAACAAACGCGCGATTCCGCAGACGGCTCGTTCATGGCGCGCAATGTGTTGAGCAGAATTGGATAAAGCCTGGCTGTTGCTTCGGTACTGGTTTGAGCGCGAGCAACCAGCTCGGCGCAAGCATTGGCGTAACCCCATTTTTCCAAATCGGCGGGCAGATTGGGAAAAAATTCAACCACGTCAGCCTGCGTCAGAAACTGTATGTCACGAGTTTCTCTGTGATAATAGACAACGCGCGAGACCGTCAATGGTTCCAGGGCGGCGCCGATGCGGCTTTTCCCGGAGCGCACACCCTTCGCGTCGAGCATGAGAATTCCCAGCTCACGGGTGAAGAGTGTCACCAGCTTGCTGGTTTCGCGCATGTTCATCGTCCGGATGACGATGCCTTCGGCTTTGACGATGCCCATTGCAAATACGTGAAGCCCGGCTCGGTTTGGCGGATGTTTAAAACCTTGCTCCAGGTCGAACTTCACTTGCTCCTATAAATACTCCAAAAACAACATCGCAATCCACATGTAAATTAACAAGCCCAGAATATCATTTGAGATCGTGATAAATGGCCCAATGGCGATTGCCGGATCGACATTAAACCGCTTCAACGCAAGCGGGACCGTCCCGCCGACAACCGACGCCGACATAATCACAATCATCAGGCTCGTCGCAATCAACACGCCGATGCTGGGACTTTTCCACCCGAAAGCGATGACCAAGAAAATAAGCAACCCACACAACAGGCCATTCAAAACGGCAATACGAAATTCTTTGCCGAGCCGGCGTAACGTATCCGAAAAATCGATTTCGCCGGTCGCGAGCCCGCGCACGACGATCGCGGAGGCTTGAATACCGGCGTTGCCGCCCATCGCGGTAATGATCGGTATAAAGAAAACCAGCGAGATGACTTTGTCTAACGCGTGCGAAAATTTCGTCAAAACCGTGGCCGCGACAATTTCGCCTAACAATCCGACAATCAGCCACGGCAGGCGCAGGCGACAGATGCGAAAAATCGAAGCTTCGCGCGGTTCTTCGTCTTCATCGACGCCGGCCACGCGCGCCAAATCTTCGGCGGCTTCTTCCTGCATTACATCAACGATATCGTCATACGTGATGCGGCCCGCCAGACGGCCTTGCGCATCAACGACCGGGACACTCAATAAATCATATTTGCGCGCCAGCTTGGCGACTTCTTCCTGATCGGTGCCAGCCTGCACCGCAATCACGTCGCGATTCATGATTTCGTGCAGCGGCGTATACGGATTGGCGAGAATCAAGTGTTTCAAATGCACCGTGCCCAGCAATCGTTGATCGTGATCGACGACGTAAACGTGGTTGATCGTTTCAATCTCATCCGCTTTTTTGCGAATTTCATTGATCGCTTCTTCGACGGTGCGCTCCTGAGCGACGGCGACAAGCTCCAACGCCATGATGCCGCCGGCCGTGTCTTCTTCGTGCGCCAGCAACTGGCGGACTTCGGCAGATTCTTCCGGCTCGATCTGTTTGAGAATTTTTGCAGCCAGCTCCGGCGGCAATTCGCTGACAAAGTCGGCGGCATCGTCGGACTTCATTTCCTCGACGAGCGACGAAAGCCGGCGCGCATCGTAGTCCCGAATTAATTCATGCCGTGTCGATCCATCAATCTCCAGAATCACCGCCGCCGCTGTATGTGTATCCAGCGAATCAAACAAATAGCGGCGATGCTCGCCGGGCATGTGCGTGCATAATTCGGCAATGTCCGCCGGATGCGCGTCGAGCATGATGGCGCGCAGTTTGGGCGCTTGCTTGGCCTCAATGAGAAAATTCACATCATCGAGAATTTCTTGGCGATCCAAATCTTCCATAGTCGTCCTGTTCTATGAGCAGTATGTTAGCCAGTTGAATGAGTTCACGAATCGAAAGCGTCTCCGGACGGCGCTGCAAATCGACCGGCGCCGCCACCGCCACGTCGCGGCCTAAAAAGGTGGCGAGACTGCGACGCAAGGTTTTTCGGCGTTGGCCGAAAATGGTTTTGACCATGCGCACATAAAAATCCGCATCGCGCAAATTTTCCGGCGGCGGTTGAAATGTCCAGCGCACGACCGCCGATTCGACGTCCGGCTTGGGCCGAAAGACATGCTTGGACATGGTGAAAAGAATTTCCGTTTGTGCGAACGTTTGGCTGATCACCGAAAGAATGCCGTATTCTTTACCGCCGGTTTGGGAATCGGCAACAATCCGTTCCGCCACTTCTTTCTGCACCGTGAGCAGCATGTCACGCAAGATCCCGCGATGCGCAAACGCCGCGAACACGATGCTGCTGGTGAGGTGATAAGGAATATTGCCGACCAGCCGCAGTTTTCCGCTCCCGGCCAACTCAGCCAGATTGACTTTCCTGAAATCAGCGTGATGGATTTGAGCCCGCGGGAATCGCGCCCATTCGTTTTGCAGCAACGGCGCCAGCCGTTCATCGATTTCGATACCGATATAACGGCAACCGGTTGGCACGATATATTTGGTCAACACACCGAAACCGGGGCCGATCTCAACGACGGCGTCGTCCGGCTGCGGATTCAACCACTGCACGATTTTGCGGGCGATGTTCTCATCGATGAGAAAATTTTGCCCGAGCGATTTTTTGGGCGAAAACTGAAGTGGGATGTTCACAAATGAGGTTAGCCGGTTGGCCGGTTTGCCTGTTAGCCGTTTAACTCCGCAACCGGCTAATGGGCGAACCGGCTAACTAAATACGCTCAGCCAAACCAAACAAAGCCAAAGCGTTTGCCGTCGTTTGCCGGGCCACCTCTGCCAGCGGAATATTTTTAATCTCCGCCAATTTTTCGGCAAGGTGAACCATCAACGCCGGCTCATTGCGTTTGCCGCGCTGCGGCGCCGGCGCCATAAACGGTGCATCGGTTTCCAATAGCATGCGCTCGAGTGGCACTTGCGCGGCAACTGCTGGCAAAGGTGATTTTTTATACGTTAAATTGCCGGTAAAAGAAATATGCCCGCCGAGCGCCAATACCCGCTGCGCATATTCCGTATTTTCCGAAAAACAATGAAACACTCCGAAAAGATTAATTATACCGGCATCCTGCAACGTTTGCAGAATTGCCGCGCCGGCCTCGCGATTGTGGATGATGACGGGCCGGCGCAGTTCGTTGGCTAAATGTAATTGCCGGACGAAGGCGCGCTGCTGCAATTCCGCTGAGAACGGCTTCCAGTAAAAATCCATTCCAATCTCGCCGATGGCGACAACTTTGGGGTGCTGCGCCAACTCGGCAAGCCTCGCAAAATCATCGTCGGTGGCGGCAGCGCAATCACAGGGGTGAATGCCAACGGCGGCGTATATGCCGGGAAATTTTTCCGCCAATTGCAAGCTTTGGCGGCTCGAAACCACATCGGTGGAAACGACGATAATTTTTTCCACCCCGGCTGCGCTGGCACGTTGAATGACGTCGTCGCGATCATTGTCGAACTGCGAAAGCTGCAAATGGGCGTGGGTATCAATGAGCATACGTGTTGCTGGTTGTCCCGCCAAGTCGGGATCGCTGCTGCGCTCCGACTTGTTGCTGGTTGCAGATTGCTTTTCGGAAACAAGCAGTCAGCCACCAGCAACGGAATTCATTTCACCTTCGCGCCGCCGGCCATCTCACGCTCCGGCGAGACAATGGAAAGTTTTCCATCTTCTGTCGAAGCGGCGAGAATCATTCCTTGCGATTCAAGGCCGCGAATGGTTGCCGGCTGCAGATTGGCGACAATCACCACTTTTTTGCCGGTGATTTCTTCCGGCGTGTAATGTTGCGCAATGCCGGCGATGAGTTGGCGTTCTTCGGCGCCGACGCGAATTTTTAGTTTGAGCAACTTATCGGCTTTCGGAACTTTTTCGGCGGCCAAAACTTCCGCGACGCGGAGATCGATTTGCTTAAAGGTGTCTATTGAGATTAACGCTGGAGCCGCGGGCACGGCTGGCGCGGCCTCAGTTTGCGGCGCCGGCGAGGTTGCCGGTGAAGTCGGTTGTTGCATTCTTTGCAGGGCCTCTTGCAGACGCGCGATCTCGGGAGCTATCGCTTCGTCTTCAATTTTAGTGAATAGAATTTCGGGTTCGTTTAATTGATGATCTGCCGGTAAGGGCGAAATCGGCTCGGTTAACCAATTTTGCTTTTCCACGGCGCCGGGCAAATTGAGCATTTTCCACAAACGCGCGGCGGAAAACGGCAGCGTCGGCGACATCAAAACGCTCAACGCTTTGCACAGTTGCAAACAGATATACATGGTCGTATCGCAACTCTGCCGCGCGGTCTTCAACGTTCGCCATGGTTCTGCATCATTGAAATATTTGTTCGCATGGCGCGCCAAGTCCATCAGCTCCTGTGTGCCGCGGCGAAATTCGTAACGTTCATAAAATTCGCTGAGCCGCTGCGGCCAGGAGTTGAGCAATGCGAGCATCTGCTGATCACGTTCATTCAACGAGCCGGCTGCCGGAACGCGATTGCCATAATTCTTTTTGACAAAGGTCAGCGTGCGATTCACGAAATTGCCGAGGATATCCGCCAACTCGCTGTTGTTGCGCGTTTGGAATTCTTTCCAAGAGAAGTCGGCGTCTTTGCCTTCCGGCAAATTGGCGGCGAGCGCATAACGCAACGGATCCGGCGGAAATTTTTGCAGATACTCGTGCAGCCACACGGCAAAATTGCGGCTCGTCGACAGCTTGCGGCCTTCAAGATTGAGAAATTCATTCGCCGGCACATCGGCCGGCAAAATATAGCCGTCCTGCGCCATCAACATCGCCGGCCAGACAATGGCGTGAAAAACGATGTTGTCTTTGCCGATGAAGTGCACGAGCTTGGTTTGGGGATTTTGCCAATACTCTTTCCACTTCTCGGGCTGGCCGAGGCGCTTGGCCCAAACCTGAGTTGCCGAGATGTAGCCAATCGGCGCATCAAACCAAACGTAGAGCACTTTGCCTTCGTAGCCGGGCAGTGGCACCGGCACACCCCATGTGATGTCACGTGTAATGGCGCGATCGCCGAGTCCTTCCTTAATCCAGCCATAACAAAAGTTGAGCACGTTGTCACGCCAATTCGTTTTCGTATCGAGCCATTTTTTCACTTGCTCTTGAAAGCGGCCGAGCGGAATGAAGAAATGTTTGGTCTCGCGAATTTCCGGATGGGCGCCACATACCATGCACTTGGGTTCGATCAGCTCAAGCGGATCGATCCATTTGCCGCAGGCCTCACATTGATCGCCGCGCGCGCCCGGCGTGCCGCAATAGGGACAGGTGCCTTCGACGTAACGATCCGCGAGAAAACGCTTGTCATTTGGGCAATAAAGTTGCTTCACCGCTTTCTCGACGAGCAGGCCCTTTTTATACATCGTCAGGAAAAATTCCTGCGAGAGCGGATAATGCTCCGGCGTGGTGGTGCGGCAAAAAATGTCAAAACTGATGCCGGCCTTGGCAAAGGTTTCATTCATTTGCGCCCAGTAAAAATCGACGAACTCTTTAGGCGATTTTTTCGCTTTCTCGGCGGCAATCGTTATCGCCACGCCGTGCTCGTCGGTGCCGCAAACGTGAATGATGTCGCGGCCTTGCATGCGCTGATAGCGCACATAAATATCCGCCGGCAAATAAGCGCCTGCAATGTGGCCGATATGCAAGGGGCCGTTGGCATAAGGCAAGGCGCTGGTTACGAGAATTTTTTCG